>JAWOBZ010000084.1:0-10642 GCA_046484045.1 Thermoplasmata archaeon
CGCTTGGATTTCATAGAAGAGATGAACGAAAAATTCAGGGAGAGAAGGGACGTTATAGTGAAACGGCTCAACGATATGCCGGGCATCGACTGCTTGAAACCCAGAGGTGCGTTCTACGTGTTCCCTTCCTTCGATCACGACCTGTCTTCCGAGGAATTCGCGATGAGGTTACTGAAGAACAACGTTTTGGCGACTCCAGGCAGTGCCTTCGGTCCCACCGGTGAAGGTCACATGCGTTTCTCCTATGCAAATTCCACGGAGAATATTGACAGAGCCATGGACATAGTCCAGGAACTGGTCCATGGACTGGATTGACTTTCCCCGTACAGATAACAGACGGCTGATCACATATGACGCGATTTGAAAAGAAGAGAAAACAGAAGATAAAGGCCTTGTTCGTCACCGAGTCATTCCCACCCGAGAGTTACGGTGGGGGTGAGATATCATGCTCTCTATTGGCCCAAGCTCTTGCAGGGCGTGATGAAATGGAGGTGACTGTTTTGACGTCTAAGGTCGAAGGAGAGGAGGAGTTCGAGAAAAGGGGTAAAGTGAAGGTGATCCGGAGATTGAAGACCGGAGGAAGCCGCAGTTCTTTCAAAGGCAACCTAAAGAGAAGATTTTCTTTTAAAAGAAGTGTAAAGAAAGAACTCGAAAAGATGGTAGAAAACTACGACTTGGTGCATTTCTTCAACATCACCAGCATCGTGGACGTCCAAAAACCGAGCTTCGCTACGATCAACTCCTACGTCAACTTCTGCCCGAAAGGTAATCTGTTTTACAAAGACGAACATGTGTGTAATGGATGCGCTTCGATAAAATTTATGGGATGTATAACGAATTCAGAATACGTAGGAGGATATAAACTCAACCCGTTTTTAAAGTACAATCCTTTCTTCTGGTTGGCCATCTATTTAGATTATTTGAAAAGGAAGAAAGGCCTGAAAGACGTGGACCACTTCTTCAGTCTGAGTGGGTTCATAGACGGCCTTCTCACGGAAAAGGGAGTTCCCCCAGGGGATATCACAAAAGTACTGAACATGCCCGATATAGAAAAATCCGATGGAGTACTGGATCTACCAAAGAATGGCGTGAATGTTTCTTTTATCGGTCAGCTGAGCAAGATAAAAGGTGTTGCGCTGCTGATCACGTCCTTCAAAGAGCTGGACAAGGATGCAAATCTTATCATCGTAGGTGATGGACCAGAGAGGGAAAAGTTGGAAGGGATGGCAGCCAAGAATCCAAATATCATGTTTTTTGGTGAGGTGGGTCATGAACTCATCCACTCTATTTACGAGCAGTCGGATGTGATCGTCCTCCCCTCTCTATGGCCTGAACCATTATCTCGAGTCTTGTTGGAAGCCGCTTATTTCGGGAAACCGGTTGTCGCCACGGACGTAGGTGGTAGCCCAGAAGTGATAAAACACGGGTATAACGGGCTACTGGCTGAGCCGGAAGTTGATGATTTACGGAATAAACTCAGATACATCATAGATGAGGGTGAAAAGAGAAAGCTCATGGAAAAAAACATGAAAAAATACTACAGAAAAAATTTATCTAAAGATAAGATATTGGATAAGATGATCAAAACTTATAAACTCAAGCTCGGAAAAAATTATGGTTGAAAGTCCGATCTATAACCTTGATATTTGAGATGTGGAACATGAAAATATTGATGATGACCGATGAACTTCCTGAAGATATATTGAATTTCAACATCGACTTGATTATCAATGCCAGATATCTTTCGGAAAGGGGACACGGTGTTTATCTGCTTTCTCACTGCGGCGGGAGGATATCTGATGATAAATTCCGCCACATCCCACTCGGTACTGGTCGAGGGAGCGCTAAAGACTCCATGGGATCATTTCTTGTAAGGAATTCTACGTTTTTCCCAGGTGCACTAAAGGTCATGGATAAAATAAAACCCGATTTGATATTGTGCATCGGGGCTGGCCAACTTCTGACCACGTTCATCACGGGAATATTGTTTTCGAAATTGCAGGGGGTACCCGTGGTGAGCGAGTGGCGGGGTTCTGACCTGTTATTAAAAAATTCTGCGGTCAGAAAGGCGCTCAAAAAAATGATACTCAGTAATTCTGATTTGAATATAATAAGGTCCGAGAACATGCGTAAAATGGCAGTTGATCTAGAGCCAGATGTTGAGCTAGTCATCTTGCCCAGCAAAGGCATCGACATGGATAGATTCAGACCAAAATCTACATCCCACTCATCCACAGATGGCGAAGTGAAGGTACTGTATGCCGGCAGGCTGCATGAGTTGAAAGGGCTCAACTATCTTATCAGGGCGTTCTCAAGGGTCAGAAAGAAGTATCCAGGAGCAGAGCTTTTGATCGTTGGAGGTGGAGCTCTAAAGGATGAACTAGAGGAATGGGCCGTCAAGGAAGGTGTTGATGAAGACGTCAAATTTACCGGCGAAGTAGAGCATTCAGAACTGATCAAATATTACCAAAGTTCGGATATCTTCGTACTCCCCAGTCTTTCAGAAGGATTGTCCAACGTGATAATGGAAGCAATGGCATGCGGTTTACCCGTGATCGCTACTGATGTGGGAGGTAACCCCGAACTGGTAAAACATGAAAGAGGGGGTTTGATAGTTAATGCGAAGGATATACCGAGTTTACAAAGATCGTTAGGACGGTTATTGGATGACCCTGAACTTAGAGGGAAAATGGGTAAATTCAACAGAAAATACATACAGAAATTTAACCAAGATTCCGTTCTTTCGAAAAAAGCTGAATTATTGGAGAAGGTGGTCGAAAGTAAATGAGAGAAGTAAGTGTGGTCATACCTACATACAATAGGTCTAAGAAGCTAAAAAGAGCTGTAAAAAGTGTGTTGAATCAGACCTACCCTCACTTCGAATTGATCATAGTTGACGATAATTCCACCGATGATACAAAACAAGTCGTAGAGGACTCTCGAGTCAAAGACGAGCGGATAAGATACCACAAAAACAAAGTAAATTTGGGGGGAGGGGGCACTCGAAACAAAGGCATCGAGCTCAGCAGGAACGATTTTATCGCCTTCCTCGATGATGACGACCAGTGGTTACCTACCAAGCTTGAGAAGCAGGTAAAAGTTTTGAAAGATACTACCCACGACTATTGTGGCGTTTACACGGGACTTATTAAGATAAGAAAAGGTGAACCGATATCTGAGAAGATGATCTATCGAGAAGGAAACCTTTTTGAGGACCTGCTCTGGGAAAATATCATAGGCAGCACATCGGTCATATTGTTAAAAAAAGAATGTTTAATGGACGTGGGAGGCTTCACCGAGAATCTACCCGCCTCGCAGGAGCTGGAACTGTACCTACGCCTTTCGGAGAAGTACAAGTTCAAGTGCATAGCTGAACCACTAGTCAGGTATCACATCCATCACAAAAACCGGATAACCAGCGATTATTCCAAGAAAATAGTTTCGAAGAAATACATATTTGATAAGTACAAGGACTACATCACCTCGGATCCTGGGTTACACGCAAGATACCTTTACGAGATCGGTTATCAAAGGTACATGAACGGGGATAAACAAGCGGCGTTGGATTCGTTCAAACGTGCCTTTTACCTCTCACCTTTCGGGATAAAACATTTAATCAGAAAGATACTCTCTAAGCTCGTCCTCGGGATTTGATCACAAAATCGAGGGATCCAAAAAAACGGGATAGATAAAACCATGGCTAAAAAATTGTACAAGGACCTGATAAGCACCAGTGGTACCTATCTAATAGTCAGTCTTATCAGTATCACTATCGGGATCGCGTTCCCACGTTTGCTAGGACCTGATGAATGGGGACTTTGGTCGATAACAGCCGGACTGATCGGCATGGTAGGCCCCGTTGCCCAGATGGCCATGAGCACCACACTGGTCACGTATATCTCCAAGTACAAAAAAGATAAAGAAAAGGTAACGACTTTGATAAACTCGGCCTATTTAATCGCGGTCCTATCAAGTCTGTTGGTAGCTCTGTCCATCATAGCTTTAAGCGGATATCTGGCAGAGTCGGTGTTTGAAGATAGCAGGTTGGGGATTTTTTTCCTATCTGGCTCTGCGATCATATTTTTTGAACAGCTCAACATAATCAACCGAGATTATTTTAGAGGATTCAAGGATTTCAAGAAGTACAACCTCCTGAAGATAGTACCTTCTTTATCGGTACTGATCGTCGCGTTGGCGCTGTTCTTTCTTTTCTCCTATAAGGCGATATTCTTCGTTTATGCACAAGTGGGTGTCTTCGCCGTGATATTCCTAACGGTCCTTTTCTATCTGCTTCGATACGAATCCACTTTTAAACCGTTCAAAGGACCGAACAAGAAAGCAACTATCACCGTGCTGAAGTTCGGCGTACCGTTGATATTCACCATGACCTTCGTGAAGTTGATGAAATCTATGGACAGGGTGTTGGTGGGTTACTTTTTAGAGGCCGCCGACGTAGGTGTTTACTCCGTCGCGGCGGGTATCCCCTTGATGATAGGCAGCATGTTGGCCCCGGTCAGTATAGTTCTCCTCCCGACCTTTTCAGAAAGAAAAGCGGAAGGGATCTCTTCTTCAACCTTGCTGGGTGAGATACTCTCATTTTTACTTTTTATATCGATACCGTTGACCGTGATCTTACATTTTTTCAGCGGGGAAATACTCCGGTTCATATATGGGACAGAGTACCTCGGAGGGGATATGGTCTTATCCATAGCCGCCCTGGAGATATTGTTGTTCGGCGGCTACGTGCTGTTTAGAACGTCCATCCAGGCAACGGAAAAAACGGGCAAACTGGCCTTGGCCATAGGCGTGTCCGCGCTGTTGAATTTCTCTCTGAACCTCGTGCTGATACCTTTGTTGGGCATCGAAGGTGCTGCCGTCGGGACTGTCGCGTCCTTCTTCTTGTTGTTCTTACTGACGATATATATGGTGAACAGAAATTACAAGATAGATTTTAACGCTATGAATTTGAAGGCCATAAGTGCCCTAGCCGTCATCTTGACGATCCTAGGTTACGTTTTCAGTTACACGTTCAGCGGTGTGATCTCGATATTCATGTGCGCCGCTGTTTTCGCCCCGATATGGTTCGCCCTGGTACACATCTCCTCCCCAAGGTGGTATGAGGTGATGATCGATTATATCTTTGGATGAATTCTATGATGAGCGTATGATACTTGACAGCGGCCGGAAGTTCCAGGGATGCGTCTCTATTTTTCCCACAAATAAACATCTATCTTGACGTATTCCTCGTGCAGAGTATTGTTGTATCCCTCGTCCATTTTGACACTGATCGATCCACTATCTCCTCTCGCATGTGACATGACCACCCACACTCTATCGTATCCCTCCGTTATGGATTCCAGCTCTTCGATATGGGTCTGATTTATCTCTATATTTTTACTGAGTGTTCTGGGCCTCCTGGGTCTGGTCTCATAGGGGAACGAACGCTTTTCAAGGTCATCCCTTTCCGAGTAATAGTTGAAGCAGAGCTCTGTAAAACCCGCACTGAATATGACTAGGTCTCCTTCCCGGGCGTTATCGTCTATGTAGTTTGCCGTATCTTCCCATTGTTCTTTAACCGGTGTTGTGTAATAGATCCCCATGCTCAAGGCGGATAAGATGATGATCGAAATCACGAACACGCCTTTGATTTTTTTCTTATCAAGTTTCAAGATACAAAAAGCCGCTAGAAGGTAGAATCCCAGGGACGCGGTGATGGTGTATTTTGCAGGACCGTATATCGGTTTCCATACAAGTGATAAAAAAAATGGGATAATATTGGGTATAGCTATCCACAGGGTCAATAGGTAACCTTCCTTATTTTTATTTAACGAACCGACCCATCCCCTCGACCCACCCCACCACGAAGATCGCGTTTCTTCTTCGGACGTATATCGAGACCCGTTTACATCCATTCTCTCCCTGCTCCATCTGTAGATACAGAGAACGAAGGCCAGGACGAACAAAATGAACAGCAGAACGTGTCCAGAATATCTGATGAAAACACGGATGATCGTTATCACGGTGGGCTCCGAGATCCAGCCCAATCCTTCACCGCTCTGTATGCTCCTAGCTTTGCCTAGGTAACCTGCCAATAGGGGTATAAAAGAGGCAAACAATACGGTCTGCAGCATCACCCATTTTTTGATAGAAGGTTTTATTTTGCTCTCTTTGCTCATGACAAATGTGAAAAGAAAGGTATTCTGGGCCACTATTATAAAGATACCAAACGGATGGGTGTAGAACAAGAGCACTGAAGAGATCAGGTAACCCGCCGCTCTTAACCGAGACCATTCTTTTTTGACCATTATCAGAAAGTAAAACATGGAAAGGGCGGAAAAAAAGGCCAGCATACTGTACATACGGACTTCTTGTGACTGCCACACATGGAATTGGGATAGGGCCAGTATCAGGGCGCTCAAGAGACCGATCCTTTCATCAAAGAGTAGTTTTCCTATCTTGTATAGAACGAAAACCGACAGGACCCCGAATATCACTCCGGGTATGCGAAGGGCCAACTCCGAAGTTCCAAAGATCCTCAACCAGAAATGTAGAAAAAAGAAATAAAGGGGTCGGTAGCTCACTTCATAGATCTGAGTCAGTGATAATTTAGCTCTCTCGAGGGAATATATCTCATCCAGCCATAAACTCTCCCCGCTGAGGTTGTATATTCTCAGCACAAAAGAAACACCCAGCAGGATGATCATCGACGTATGCCAAGGGGTGAATGGATGCTTCCTTTCCAATGTTTCGAGGTGATCTTTCACCCACTTTGAGATCTGGTGAAATTTATTTCCCTTCATTGATACCCTCCAAATCTTCGAGTTTATTTTAGGTTTTTCATTTTTCATAAGGTTTTACTATCCATGTCCAGCCAGATCAGCGGCCCAACTTTATCAAGAACAGTATTATCTCCATTACATATAATTAGCCATATAATTAGCACCTATATATTATGCTTCCTTGTAAATAGTTTTGGGAAAATCTAAATAGACGGCTCGTTTATCGTGAGATCATGCCCGAAAGTAGAAAAGTGCAGATAACCGGTGGTTCGACATACATAGTTTCACTGCCCAAATCCTGGGTACTGGAAAAGGAGATCAATGCCGGCGATTCATTGATATTAGCACCCCAAAAAGACGGGTCGATCGTCGTCAGTCCGGAGAGAGAGTATGAAAAGAAAGCGAATGTCAAGGAGTTAAACCTGAAGAACTACGAACCGAATTCGTTGATCCGTTCTTTAATCGGTGCGTACATGGCCGGTTTTTCTAAGATAGATATTAAAGACAAGTCAGGTATAAAACCCGAACTACGCAGTGCGATCATGAGATTCACAAGGATGGTGATCGGTCCGGAGATAATCGAGGAATCAGAGAATAGGGTCATATTGAAGGACCTGATCAACCCCAGCGAATTCTCTCAAAGGAAGGGGTTGAGGAGGATGTACCTATTGGTCAAGAAAATGCACGAGGATGCTATCACTGCCTTCTCCGAAGACGACCAAAACCTGGCAAAAGACGTTATAGAGAGAGACACGGATGTCGATAGGCTTTTCTGGATGATAACCAAGCATTACAACATGTTGTTGGCGAACCCGAGGTTGATAGAATCCTTGGGAACGTCGAGGGAGAGAAGTATGAGTTACATGTTGGTTTCCCGGGCACTGGAAAGGATCGGAGATCACGCTGTTAGGATAGCGGAAAACACGTTGAGTCTACAAGGGGAAGTTCACGAAGAGACGAAAAAGGACATAATCAAAGAAAGCGATATATCGATAGAGATCCTGGAAAAATCCATAGATGCCTTCTTCACCGAAAAACTCGACGAAGCCAACGATTCAATTGATATGAGGGGAAAATTGGAGAGGCTGCATGACAGGTTGATGAAAGAAGTCAAAGAGGAGAAAAAGGGTAAGGTTACGTCTCTATCCTATATACTGGAGAGTATATCTAGAACCGGTATGTACGCCACCGATATCTCTGAGATAAGTATCAACTACATAATGTCCTCTGATCGGTGACCGTTAGGAGATGAAATACTTTATTTCATTCCCCGCTCAACTCTATCTCGATTCCAGTATGGTGTCTATCATATCGGCTACGTTCTCCGCATGATCTGCGATAGAATCCATCCTGTCCAAGACCTTGAGGAGATGGATGGCCGTCAACGGTTTTTCATCGTAGTTAAACAGCTGTTTTGCGATCTCTTTTTCGATCTTATCGGCTTCGTACTCTGTATGGCTTATCTCTCTCTGGAGTGCTCTAGCCTCATCCGTTGATTTTTTCCCGAAGGAAGATTCTAACAGGTTGGAGAACGTATCCATAAGTTCTTCGAATCTTTCTACTGATTGAAATATCTTTTTTGAAAATCGTATGAAATCTTCCCGTATAAATTCGGGTATCTTTTCCTCTCTCATCGGTAGAAGTACGCCTACGTCCTCGGCATGATCCAAGATAGAATCGGCTTCCCTGAGTAAAGTCAAGAAATCGTCCCTGGTTATGGGCATGAAGATGAATGTGGGCAGGTGCTCTCGTATATTCAACTTGATCTTATCGGCTTCGTGTTCGAGTTTAGACACCTTTTCGAAAGATTCCTCGGCTTCCTCGAATTTACCCTCCGTGTATAGTTTTACACCCTTCTTCAATTCAGCTATCGCCTTCTTGATTATCCTCGAATGTTGACACAATCCATCGAAGGGCGATTTAAAGAATGCCTCTTCCACGCTTGACCTTTTGTATCCTGCACTCATATTATTCACCTATATGTTTTTAATTATTTAAGTTTACGTTATCTGTAGGAATCCTAGGTATAGGAATACACAGCTGGCCGCCGCTATCGGCACGGTGATTATCCATGATATGATTATCCTTTTGATAACGGAAAGATCTATGGCTTCGAGTCCCCTGGCAAGCCCTACCCCGAACACCGCTCCTACTACGGTGTGGCTCGTCGATATCGGCATGCCCAATTTACTAGCGGCCAGTATGGTAGTAGCTGCCCCGAAGTCCACAGAGAAGCCCCTGGTATTCGTCAATTTGGTCACCTTGAAACCCACGGTTTTGATCACCTTATAGCCCCATGTTGATATTCCCACGGCTATCCCTATACCACCCATGAGAAGGAGATAATTTCCGCCCAGGAACCAAGGGAAAGATTCCTTCGGGATGGTGTTTTCCACTATCAATAGAAGGGGTCCTATCGCGTTCGCTACATCGTTAGCTCCGTGCGAAAATGCGACGAAGCAAGAAGTGATAATCTGGAGATTCCTAAAGATGTTTTCAACACCCTCGTAATCTTCACCCTTTTCTATACCCCTTAATATCCAATGCTTACCTAACAGACCTATAGACCCCCCTACTGCCGCTGAGATTATCAAAGCTTCGTAGATGGCCAGATGTCTTCCGAATATTTTTACCGCTAAAGCGGTATCAAGGAATAGAGAGAGTGTGATGATAAAGAAAGTAGCGCCAAGGAAATAGGGTGTGTACTTCCTGGCAGATTCGTACGAGTCATCCGAATCGAAGATCAATTTGACGATGATTTTGAAAATTATAAATGCTAGAATAGCTCCGAATATAGGAGAGGTGACCCAGCTCAGGACCACTTTTCCCAGGGTGAACCATGATATGATCGACGGCCCTCCGGCGACCAGCCCGAACCCCATCATCCCTCCTATTATAGAATGTGATGTAGATATCGGCAGTGATTTCCATGTTGCTATCGTTACCCATATCCCGGCTGCGGTGACCGCCGCTAAACCCCCAAGAGCTAGATGTTTGGAATCTATGGTGGATGAATCGAATATGTCGCCCTTCACGGTACCCGTTACGTGCTCCCCTACTAGAACGGCCCCTGCCACGGTGAGTATAGAAGCGATGATGATGGCCTGCTTGTATGTGATCGCCCCTGCACCCACGGCGGTTGACATGGAATTGGCGACATCGTTGGCACCTATATTCCACGCCATATATATGCCGGCGGACAGACCCGCTACGAGTATTACAGATTGATATGGATTCAAGCCGAACATGCTGTTTTCGTGTATATATGGAACCTATTTGAATATACCTTATATAGATTATATACTGTTATATAGAATATAGAAAATTCCCCCGTGCCCATAAAAGTCCAGGGCTCTTAAATCTTCTTTATTTGGGTCCCGTGGAACCCCTCGTCATTTACGGCTTTCTCCATATTGACAAGGTCATCGCCGGAGACGATATAGGTCTCTATATCGGCTCTTTTGATTATCTTAGCTGCAAGCACATCGAACACTACGTTGGGCCCGGCTCCTCCCTTTACTTTTGAAACTATCTCCAGTAGTTTATCGTAGTCAATCATCTCCAATCTTTCAGCATCGGGATCTTTTTTCGGGTCCGCGGTGTAAACTCCGTCGACCGAAGTTACGTTGATCATCCTTTTCGTCCTTAATCTCTCCGCCAGCATGGCAGCGACTGCGTCCGTGGTATGCCCCGGGTGTGTACCGCCCATGGTGACTATCGGATAGTGATTTCCCGCCGACATGGCTTCGTCGAAATTGAGAGCTGGGACGGGATAAACTCTTTCTCCAAGGGCAACTATCAAAAGCCTAGCGTTGAGTCTGCTCGTGGCGATACCTATCTCGTCCAACGTAGCTTCATCCGCA
>JAWOBZ010000116.1:0-7238 GCA_046484045.1 Thermoplasmata archaeon
TAGAGAAAGGGGATTTCGTGCTGATGGATTTCGGGGCACTTTACGATCGGTACCGTTCAGATATAACCAGGACATATGTGCTGGGAGAAGCCAGTGAGAAGCAAAAGAAGATCTACGATGTCGTAGCGGAAGCACAGCAGAGGGCTTTGGACCTCATCGAGCCCGGTGTTAAAGGTGAAGACGTCCATAACGCTGCTGCGGAATACATAGATGGCACTGAATTCAAAGGCAAATTCACCCACGGACTGGGGCACAGCATAGGCCTCGCTACTCACGACGGGTCCGGTCTTTCTCCAAGTGTGGATATCACACTCGAACCCGGGATGGTGTACACCGTGGAGCCGGGTGTATATTTACCTGGCTTCGGAGGGGTGAGGATCGAAGACGACATCGTAGTAACGGAAGACGGTTGTGAGATATTGACCTCTGCGAACAGGGACTTCAAAGTGATACAAATATGATTGACAAAATATTTATATTTCAAGAGTAATTACGTAGCATTAGGTGAAAAATGTGGCGATAGGATTCGTGCTGATTAAAACATCCCCGGCGGCGGAACGCGAAGTGTACGAGATATTGAAGAAACTGGACTCAGTTCAAGAGATACATTCTCTTTTCGGAGAGTTCGACCTAATCGCCAAGATACAAGCGGTGAACTTCAACAAGCTGGGTCAGGTAGTTGTGGACGACATCAGATCTATTGATGGAGTCAAAGATACAAAAACACTTACAGGAATAGAATTCTAAGGAGGAAAAAAAATATGCAGTTAGAGATATTTCAGTTCTTGACTATACTTCTCTTGACGTTAGGTCTAGGATTGCTGTTGACGGGAATATTCACGGCCTACTTCGGTCGTGGCAAAAGCAGGATGGTCGGTGTAGCACTGTTGGTCATCGGTTTGATAATCGGACTGTTCACGTGGCTGATACACGCACAGAACCTTGTGGAAGCAGCCGGTGATGGCTATATGTTCATCGATACGGTCTGGTTGGCTGTAGAGGTCATCGGTGCGTTCATAATCGGTGCCGTTATAGCTTTGGCGATATTCCTAGGCGCCATAATGAAAACGTAGAAGTATCGGTCCTTTCGGACCATAAAAACTATTTCTCCCTTTTTTATTATCTCTTTCATGAAAGTTAAAGTGATACTCGGAAGCAAGAGTGATCTATCGGTTGGAGAGAAGGCGGTCAAAGTTCTAGACGAGTTGGACATAAGCTATCAGATGACGGTTTCCTCCGCACACAGGACGCCGGATAGGACGAAAGAACTGTGTAAGGACGCAGACGTGTTCATCGCAGTGGCCGGGCTATCGGCGGCTCTACCCGGCGTGATAGCTGCACATACGACGAAACCGGTGATCGGTGTGCCCGTCAGCGGTAAGATGAACTTGGACTCACTGTTGTCGATAGTCCAGATGCCCCCGGGTATCCCCGTGGCCGCCGTGGGCATGGACAGAGGAGACAACGCCGCGCTGCTGGCAGCCGAGATACTGGCGCTTAAATATGAAGAGATCGGAAATAAATTGGAAGAGTACAGGGAGAAGAGAAGGGAAAAGGTTAAAGCCGACGGTGAAGGGTTGGAAGAGAAATACACAAGGATTGATTGAATTGCTGGACACAAAATTGTTTATCGAAGAGAAGATAGCTGATTTGGACGATATAGACGGTAAAGCCGTGGTGGGCTGCAGCGGCGGAGTGGACAGCACGGTTGCCGCGATAATCGTGGGTAAAGCGCTGGGTGACAGGCTGCTGGCCATCTACGTTGACACCGGGTACATGAGGAAGGGGGAAACGGAACAGATGGATTCCCTGATGGATGAGATGAGGATTAACCATAAGATAATCGATGCTCGAGAGGAATTCTACGATGCCATGGAGGGAGTCGTGGACCCAGAGGAGAAGAGGAAGATCATAGGCAACAAGTTCATAGAAGTCTTTGAAAGGGAAGCCGAGGGGTTCGGGGCGGATCACCTTGTCCAGGGGACCATCGCACCGGATTGGATCGAGAGCGGTGACGACGTCCGAGATACCATCAAGTCGCATCACAACGTAGGCGGCCTGCCGGAGAAGATGAATCTTGAACTGATAGAGCCGCTGAGGGATCTGTACAAAGACGAAGTGAGAGAGGTTGCCCGCGAGCTCGGTCTTCCTACCGCTGAGAAGCAGCCCTTCCCGGGTCCAGGTCTTGCCATACGGATAATCGGAGAAGCTAGTCCCGAAAGAACCGAGATAGTGAGAGAAGCATGTGCTATAACGGAAGAGGAGATAGACAAAGCGGTGGAGCAGGGGGAGATGGAGAGACCGTGGCAGTACTTTGCGGTGCTCCTGCCCATCAAAACGGTGGGTGTCCAGGGAGACAAACGTGCCTACGGAAACACCGTCGCCGTTCGTGCCGTGAGTTCATTGGACGCCATGAGCGCACGTTTCTTCGAGATGCCCATAGATGTCATGGAGCGCATATCGATCAGGATCACCAACACCATGAAAGACAAGGTGAACCGCGTGGTGTACGATATAACGAATAAACCGCCTGGTACCATCGAATGGGAGTAGCGTTTAGAGTAGAGAGTCAAAACATTTTTAAACGGACTTTAAATCGGAGGCACCGTGACCCCGATAGACTTACTGTTAGTATCCATACTGTTCACGCTCTTGGGCATAGGACTGGGAGTTATAACCGGGTTGATCCCCGGTATCCACGTCAATACGATATCCTTTTTGATAGTGGCTTCCCAGGCGAGTTTGATATTGTTCGCTCAGGACATGTTATCTGGTTATTCCCCTACATTACTTCAGATACTGGCGATCATATCCACTTTGGTTCTTGGCTGCCTTATAACACATACCTTTTTGAACTTCATACCGAGTACCTATTTGGGTGCACCAGAGGGAGAGACGGCACTGTCCGTGCTGCCGGCCCACGAGATGATGCTCGAGGGAAGGGGTTTCGAAGCCATCAAGGCCAGTGCCCTTGGGAGTTTCGGAGCGGCCTTCATCGCACTTCTCTTGGTTTTACCGGCTAGGTACATAATGGGCTCTCCCGTGGGACTTTACGAGCTCTTGGTACCGTGGATACCTCTGATATTGGTCGTGGTCGTCTCAATACTGGTGGCACAGGAAGGCAGAAGCCTGCTGGATTATAGACCTAAACTGGTAGCCTTGGGGATCTTCTTTCTTTCCGGTATGTTGGGACTGATAATACTGATGCCGAGAGGGCTTTTTTCTTCTAACTGGTTTCCGTTCAAACAGGCCGGGGTATCTCCATCTTCGTTAATGTTATTCCCACTATTTACCGGACTCTTCGGCATCTCGAATCTGATAGTGAGTCTGATGGATAACCCGGAGCTGCCCGAGCAGGAAACTGAAGGTATCGAAGTGGAACTGGACGGTAAGAATCAGGTGAGAGGGATAGTAGCGGGTACGTTCTCCGGAGGTCTGGTCGGCTGGATGCCCGGGATAACGGCTGCTGCAGCCACCGCCGTGACCAAGGTCTTCACACCCGATAGTGACCCGAAGGAGGTGCAGGCCAGGGAGTACATCATGGCGGTGTCCGCAGTAGACACAAGCTGTGCTATATTTACACTGGTAGCTCTGTTCGTTATCTTGAAGGCTAGGAGCGGAGCCATGCAGGCGGTCTTGAAGATAAATCAGGGGAACGTGCAGGGATGGGAACACCTGTTCACACTGCCATGGCTGATGGCTCTCCTGCTGTTTTGTGTCATACTGTCTGCCACGGTTGCCTTCTTTTTAACGCTGTACTTCGGCAAACTGTTCTCGGGAATTCATAAAAAGATAGAATACAACAAGATATCCAAGGGTATCATAGTGTTCCTGATAATCATGATGTTCATATTTTCCGGGCCGATGGGTCTTGTCGTAGGACTTATCGCTACGTGCATCGGCATCATACCACCGCTATACGGTATCAAAAGAGTGCACATGATGGGCTGTTTGATCTTCCCGATAATAATATTCTTGACGGGCTGGGAACCGTACATGATCGGGCTTTTCGGTCTATGATCAGTGTATCAGAGTGATCAGTACTTTCGGAACGGAGCAGTTAAAAGTACAAGGACGGGGAATATCTCCAGCCTGCCGGCCCACATCTCTATTATGAGTGTTATCTTCTCCCACCAGGGCATGGTCGCACTTGTTAAGCCGACGCTGAGTCCAACGTTGCCTTCGGCAGAGGCAACTTCGAACATCGCATCTACTCCAGAGGCACCACCTGCCATGAAGACAAGTGCACCGCCTACCAATACGATAAGATATAATACCGCGTAGATCGCAACGTCCATTATCTCTTCGTGACGATAGAAGTTTTTCCCGGCCTTCATAGGATGATTAACAGACTGGGGTAAGATCTGTTTTTTAACAAGCCAGATCAGTGCATAAAAGATTATAACTACCCTGATTAGTTTTAGAGCCGAAGCTGTTGAACCGTAGCCCCCACCGAATATCATCAATATAGTAAGTATAAACTTTTGAAAATCGGTCCAAGTTTCAACCGGTGCAGTGTTGAATCCAGTTCCGGTTAAAGCCGTGATAACTTGAAAAGAGCCGTATCTAACAGAATCCAAAGTCATACCAAGAGAGATCGTAAGGATTATCGTAGATATCAATATGATAATAAAGATCGCTTTTACTTCGATATTTTTGAAAAATTCCTTTACGTTCCCTATCACCAATTGATGATGCATGGCGAAAGATATACCGCCTAAGACCATAAAAGGCATGATGGCTGCTTCAAGCCAGAAAGCATTTTGATGTGCTTCCAATCGGTATGTCATGATGCTGTAGTTTTTTACAGAGAACCCACCAGTAGCGAGGGCGGTCATGGAGTGGTTGACAGAATCGAAAAACGGCATGCCTAAGAAATAAAGTAAAATAGCTAACATAGCGGTGTACCCGGCGTATATCGCCCAGATCCTCCTCGTAGTCTTTACAACACTGGGAACCAGTCTATGACTTCTCCCTTCGGCCAGATAAAGTCTATGGGCTACTGTGCCGGTCCTGACTACTAGGACGCTCAGGAAAAGGACAATGACTCCAACCCCGCCGACCCACTGTATTAACGACCGCCAGAATAGTATAGAGTACGGCAATCCGGGGTCTTCGACCCTCATCCCATACATCGTTAGGCCGGTAGCCGTGAACCCGCTCATAGATTCGAAGACAGAATTGATAAAAGTTAATCCGATCTCAGGTCCAATAAAGTGTCTAGCCAACCAGAAAGGCAGACCCCCTAATATCGCTATAACTAACCATGCAACCGCTGCAAGGGTGATGGCGGCACCCAGATAAAGCTCATGTTTTTCAAAAAGGATAACTAAAGATATTCCGATCGCGCCCGAAACTATTGATGGTATTATGAAACAAGTTGTTAACACAAAATCGGAATCTAAAATATATGCCATCAGTGCGGGGACCAATAAAAGTAGAGCCATCATGATGCATAAGACACCCAGATAGTAACTAGCAGTGGATAGCAAACCATATTGTTTGAAGTACGGGTGTATAAGACTGGATAATTTTTCTTTGCTCTTTTTGAGGTCCATCACACTTATGGTTCTTGCCAAGGATTACACCTATTTTTTTAAATATACCATCATCAAAAAGTACTATCGCTTTTAGATTTTTCTATGTCATGGTGTACAATAATAACTTAATAATGATACTACATATCTAATTTTCGAACAAAATCAATATATATGTCTTACCAAGTGTATTTAAGACATATGGAGGCTTTATAAGTTGGTCCCTAAAAAAAGCTTGAAGGTAGTAATCCTTTGTTTACTGATCATAATACCTACCGTTTTTCAATCTCAAATAACTTCAGCAGAATTGGAAGATAAATGGAAAAAGACATACGGAGGGTCAGCTAACGATGTAGCTAAATCAGTTTTATTTACAGATGATGAAGGGTTGATCATCACGGGTTACACCCGTTCTTTCGGTGAAGGAAAACTGAACAATATTTACCTCGTTAAAACAAATAAGAACGGTTATACACAGTGGAGAAGGACGTATGGAGGTTCTTTTGACGACGAAGCAGAAGAGATAATACAAACTACAGATGGTGGTTTTGTTATAGCCGGTTCTAGTGAATCTTTTTACGGGAAGGCCCAGTATGATTTTTATCTGTTGAAAATAGATTCAGAAGGAGGGAAAGAATGGGACAACGGTTTTGGTGGTAATTATGACGAGAAGTGTTACTCAGTCGTCGAAACGGATGACGGAGGATATCTTATGGCAGGTTCAACGATCAGTTATGGTGCTAGAGGGGACGATTTTTGGGCGGTAAAAACTGACAGCCAGGGGCAGGAAGAATGGAGAAATGCCTACGGTGGGGACGGGGACGACGTGTGCCGCTCCGTGATAAAAACAGATGATGGAAATTACCTTTTGGCAGGTTATACCGATTCATTCGGAGATCCTGGACAGGGTGCTTATATAATCAAAATAAATGAAACCGGGTCGGAGATTTGGAGCAGAGCCGCGGGAGGTAGCTACGATGACTACGTGTATGATATAATTCAAACGGATGACGGCGGATATGCGTATGTTGGGAGTACAACCTCCTTTGGTGCCGGTGAAGAGTCATTCTGGTTGACGAAAACGGACTCAAACGGGTATGAGGAATGGAATTATTCTTCCGATGGTGCTTATGACGAAGTAGCTTATTCCGTAGTACAAGCCGAATCAGGAAATTATTTGATGGCGGGATATACATCATCCTACGGCAAGGGGGGAAAAGATCTGTGGATCGTAGAAATAGACCAGGATGGAAACGATGTGTCTAAAAAAACATTCGGTGGAAATGCGGATGAAGTAGCTTATTCTATTACAACTGCAGGGAAGGATGAATTTGCAGTAGCTGGTTATACTAAATCATATGGAGCAGGAGAGAGAGATTTTTGGGTTCTTAAGATGGGGGGGCCCCAAGTGATACCGGTACTATGGGTTGGTGTAGGTGTGATCGTGATAGTTTCTTTTGTTTTAGTAGGTTATGTTGTGAATAAAAAATATCGATTGGTGTGAATTATCCGAAATAGATCCTATTTGGTTCAACTTCTACCTTTAACATAGATTAAAACCAACCACAGCCTGACCACAGCCATAACTTAAAGCTCCTTCTTCCCGGTTCTTCCAGGCATCTATAACCGCCCGGGAAATCTTTGGAGCCAGAAATTCAAGATATTCCTGACTGCTCATAACTTCCGAACTCTGCGGGGGAT
>JAWOBZ010000006.1:0-3415 GCA_046484045.1 Thermoplasmata archaeon
TCCTTAACTACCCTGAAAAGTGGATGACATACACCTTCTTTGATGTCCTCTTTTTCTTCAAGAGAGTGTGCTAGATTGTAAAGTCCCAATATCACCAAGAAGGATCCTATGAAGAGATAACCGTACCGGAATAAATCTGCTCCACTTTCAGATACTATATCTAGATTCACCCCTTTGTAGATGATGAATCCTATAAACCCTCCAAATACTATCAATAGTAAAATACGCGGTGCGTTGAACTTGACCCCCACCCATAATCCCTCCTTCCAATTTTTTTCATGTGAGATAGAAGGGAAAAGAGAGGGAGCACAGAAAACTATGCAGTAAGTACTGCCCTTCCTTAAACCCCAAAAAAGGGAGTAACCCAATATAGAAAAAAGTAATATCAATTCATTTATGTAATATCACCTGTTTAAAAAATTATTAATAATATTAATCCTAGCCAAGTCTGTCACATAAACTGCACATCTCTACTTCTTCGTCGAACATCACTTCGATCTGGGATAGTGTTTTCTCCGTCCATACCTTCTTACAGATATCGCATAAGATGGGACTGATGTCTTTGATCTCTCCCCTGCAGATCTTCTTTGCATACTCCTGTAATTCTTTTACTACTTCTTCATCGAAATCCACTGCATATCCTCTTTTACCCCTCATGTATTGGGAAACCGCTGCGGGAGTGATACCGAGGATTTCAGCTACTTTTTGTTGAGATATATCACAGTTTACCAACTCCTTGGATAATTGAGCTCTTATCGAGGGGAGGATGTAATCGACTATTATTTCACAGGGTTGTTTCTTGATATTAACACCTCTTGTTTTTATTCCATCAATGTTTATTATATATAAATTACTTTGCCATCATACGTCTATGTAAACTTTCTGAAAGATATCTCCCGGTGTACCGGGTGCAGATGGTACGATGATCTTGAAACCTAATACTATCCTCCTTATCGAACCGTGCGGGGCGAGTCCGACCGCGGCCACTTTGTAACTGAATCCCTTCGGGATGGGTCTATTTGACAAGGTAAGATAAAAAGATATGTTGGTAAAGTAAAAATCCGTGATATCATAGCTTTCATTTCCATTTGGATCCGTTATCTGCCCATGGTTGACATAAGTCATGGATCTATCTTTTCCCTGATTATCGAACATCTGGATCTGCTCTTCACCAGTATCTATATCATATTCATCCTTATAAATGTTATCTGTTGTATTGTATATATTAGTTATATTCAGGATCACAACCATAAACTCATTTGTTCCGTTGGGATAAATAGTGAATTTTCCCTCGTCGTTCTCCCCGCTCAATGAGTCGGTGTAATACTTCTCGACTATCTCTAGAGATATATTCTTGTTCTTTGAATGGTGTATATAAGGAGGGATGTCGTTTTTATCATCATCGTTCTCTTCACCCCCATTACCCAGACATCCAGAGATTAAAATGATGGTGGTTATCAAAAGGACGGTCAATCTCATGCTCATCTTTCTCTGGCCCATATCCCTATCTAAACATCTACTCCTACAAAACATTTACTCAAAAACTTGCAACAGATTAATATAAGGACGTGAGTTAGATTTAAATACAGGACCTAAATATGATGCTGAGAACGATGATAGCTTTTGCTTTGGGGGATAAAAAGATATGATACGTTTTGGTCCAAGCGGCATACCATTATCTTGTAAAGGTAGAACACTACTCGACGGTGTTTTAGATGTACATAAACTGGGTTTGACCGCTCTGGAGATCCAATTTTTAAGGATGAATGTAAACACTAGACCTGTGACCGAGGACGAGGTTGAGATAAAAGCAAAGGATGTCGAAGGAAAATTCATAATCGGTGTTAATCGAGGGGAGGAAATTAAAGATATCTATACCGAGGACCTAGAGAAGGAACTACAAGTGGGTGATATGATAAATTTCCTAAAAGGCGGGGTCGCTGAAGAGTTTTACCGCTACTCAAAGATTGGACGAACTGCCGACCAATTAGATGTCAAAGTTACGGTCCATACCCCTTATTACATGAAATTCACCGAACCAACAGGTGACCTCGTTGATAAATCCAAACTGGGATTCAAGTACGGTTCTGTGATGGCTTCCGAGCTGAGTGCGGATATGATACTCACTCATCTAGGTCTGATCGATGAAGGAAAAGAACCAGATGATGTTAAAGACGCCGTTATAGAGAACCTTAGAGAACTCAGGAACTGGCTCAACGCAGAATATGATGACAGTCCGGAGATAGGGATCGAGACTCAAGCTGGTGAGGACGTTTTCGGAGATCTAAGTGACATAATAGATGTCTGCAAGAAGGTTTCCGGCGTGGTTCCCGTTTTGAATTTTGCACACCTGAAAGCTAGGGGCAGTCATGATCTCGAAGAGCCAGAGGACTTTACTGAAGTGTTCAATCTTTGTAAAAAATTTTTACAAGATGAATTTTATGTCAATTTCTCCGGTGTTGAGATGAGGAGAGAAAATGAGTACAGATTCACCCCGATAAAAAAGGGAGACCTCAACTTCGAGGTACTTGTAGATCATCTACTAGAGAGCGATGATGACATAACTATAATTTCGACTTCACCGCTCAAGGAACACGATGCGATGTACATGAAGGTGATATTCGAAAGGATCCTCACCAAAGAGATAGGAAAGGAGCTAAGGAGGAAAAAAAAGGATGCAGAGTGAATTCGATAAAGCATTGAAGCACTTATGCTCTTCAGTTACCAGATCATTGGATAATTTCGATAGAGAAAATATTCTGGAAGCCGTAAATACTATAACTGAAGCTAATCAAGTTTTTGTTTACGGGTCTGGACGATCCGGTTTGGTGGGAAGGTCCTTTGCCATGAGATTGATGCAGATAGGACTAAGAGCTTTCTTTATAGGCGAAACCATCACTCCGTCGGTTAAAGATGGGGACTGCGTTGTATTCATATCCAAAACGGGTGAAACCCAGACCGCTATCCAAGCAGCTAAGATAGTGAGGGATAGAGTGGATGCAACCAACATCATCGTCACCGCTTCTCCAGAAGCGACCCTATCAAAATACGGAGATATCATAATTAAGATCAATCTCGAAAACAGCCCGGATGATCCTAAATATGCACCACTAGGAACTATTTTCGAAGACTCGACGATGATATTTTTAGATGCATTGATAGCCGTCCTCATGGAGGAACTCAACGAGAGTGAGGAGGGCATGGAATACAGACATCCAATACTGATTTGAAAGTGATAAACCCCATCATTTTAAATACCAAAAGATTTATAGCCCACCCCACTTCAATAGAGAAACAGCCACAAGTAATTTAATATGGAGTTGAAAATTTGGCAAGAGGATTAAACTGCGCAAGGAAACTAAAGAAATCCAGACAAAAGTTTCGATGGAGCGATCTGGAGTACAAGAAGAGAGCC
>JAWOBZ010000026.1:0-14568 GCA_046484045.1 Thermoplasmata archaeon
TTTTAGTCTTAAAAGTAAAAGACCATTTCAATCCTGTTGGAAAGCCTGCACCGCCTCTCCCTCGTAATCCGGAGTCTTTAATGATGTCAATAATTTCTTCCGGGGACTTTTGCTGTAAGACAAACCCGATTGCTTCATATCCACCCACACCAATATATTCGTTGATATCATCAGGACTAATTCTACCACAATTATCCAGAACAATCCGACCATAGTGTTGGGTTCTTCTGGAATCATATTCTAACAATTTTAATTCCTCGGGCAGTGTTTCGGATAATAATCTTTTTTGATAGATTCTTCCTTTTACAAATTTTTCTTGAATGAATTCTTCAACATCTTCTTCGGTTATATTGGCATATAGTTCTCCACCGGGGAAAACTCCCAGTACGACTCCGCGGTTTGTGGGACCGATACTTCCTGTCTCAATAACTGTAACTTCTTTAGAAAGTCCCTGACGGCTTAGCTCGGTAATTAGCTTAGTTTTAACCTGTCTGGCACCGGATAAGACGGTATTACTATCAATTCCTACTAAAATTTGGGCAATACTCTTGTCATTCATATTTTCCTGCCCTCCTTTTTCTTTATTTGCACTAAGATTTTCTTAATCTTTTCACCGGTTAGATGCCCATAGACAGTATTATTAATCATAACAGCAGGTGCAACGGCACATACACCTAAACAGCTGGTTTCTTCCAGGGTAAATAAACCATCGACCGTTGTTTCACTTTTCTTGATCTGTAATTCTCTGGAGATAGCTTCAAAAATTGTTTCTGCACCCATAATATGACAGGGTGGACTGGCACAAACTCGAATAATATATTTACCCCTGGGCTGAAAGCTGAACATACTATAAAAGGAAGCAGTTCCGGCAATATCAGAAACAGGAATACCCATTTCTTCACTTAAAAGATCTATATTTTCTTTGCTAATATAATTCTGCGGGCTATCATCTTGAACTTCATGTAAGGCTATACGCTATCTTTTCTATCAATTTCAAATAAGGTTCGTCCTCACCGAATTTTGGTTCTAGTCCATCGAATTCTTCCTTCGTCAGTATCCCTTTTTCGAAGCACTCCATCGCCCATCCGATAGTATTACCGGTGGAGATGCCGTCCAACCCGAGTTGATCCACCATCAGAGATGCCTTGGAAACGGCTCCTAAGTCCCCCATCCCACAGCTGGAGCCGAGAAGTACCAGAAGTTCGTACTCCGGCCCCTCAAGTTTTGTACCTTTATATTTCCCTTCTTTGACTTCGCTGTGTTTACCACAAAGGATGGGGCAGCTGTAGCAGCTGACATCCCTTTCGACGATCTCTTCTTTCATCGTTTCACCGCTTATATTCTCCGCATGTTCGAAAACGGCGTGCTGAAAATTCTTCGTCGGCAGTATCCCGTATTCGTTCATCGGGTTGATCCACACAGGAGTACCGTACTTTCTCCTGGTAGGTATGAAATCGTCCTCTCTGGTGATCTTAAAAGCCTTTTTCGACGCCTTTTTGAATCCTTCGGGATCCGCCTGCCCGACTTCACCGGTTCCCTTGACACAAACCGCTTTCAGTTTCTTCGACCCCATCACGGCCCCCGTTCCACCTCTCCCGGCTTGTCCTCCCCTCTCTTTTTGCTCGTGAGTGTCGATATTTATCATGGCGATCTTGACCAGTTTCTCACCTGCTGGACCGATGGCAGCGACTCTCAACTTATCGTCATCATATTTTTCCCTCAAGGCATCAGTTGTCTCAAAGGTCTCTTTTCCCCATAGGTCACCTGCATCTTCGATGGACACTTCGTCATCTTCTACGTGGATATAGACGGGTTCTTTTGACCTGCCGGTTATCACGAGGGCGTCATACCCCGCCTTCTTCAGCTCCGGCCCGAAATGTCCTCCGCAGTGCGAGTCGTTGTAAAGACCCGTTAGAGGGGATTTTGATACCACGCAGTATCTGCCGGACGTGGGTATACGCAGACCCGTGAGGGGCCCGGTTATGAACATCAACGGATTTTTCGGTCCGAGTGGATCGGTACCCTTTTCCGTCCTATCCCACAGCATCTTGGCTCCCAGGCCCTTACCGCCGAGGAACAGTCTTGCATCGTTCATGTCCAATTCCGTTATCTTATGTTCCTTGGAAGTCAGATCCACCTCTAGGATCTTGCCGGTGTAGGCGCACCCCATCTCTAGGCCTCCATGATGTTGTTGATGGCCAATAGATCGACCAGTAAAGCGAAGCCGGTCTCTTTCTTACCCGCTCCGGGTCCGATGATTGTCACGTCGCCAAGGTAGTCCGTTGTAAAAGTAAGAGCGTTGGTGGGTCCCATAACACTGGCCAGTGGATGATCAAGGGGCAGTTTCTCCGGTGCTACCTTTGCAACTACGTGCCCGTCTGTTTTCTTAGTGCTGCCAACGAGCTTCCATCTGTACCCCTCTTCCTTGGCTTTCTTAACGTCATCAAGGCTGATATCCGTTATGCCTTTTCTTTCAACGTCCTCTAATTCTATGTCCGCCCCCATCAACGTGTTCGAAAGTATCTCGATCTTGCCCTGGGCGTCGATGCCTTCCACGTCTCCCGTTGGATCCGCCTCGGCGTAGCCCAATTCCTGCGCCTTTTTCAGCGCTTCATCGTACTCCATACCCTCCTCCATCTGGCTCAGTATGTAGTTTGTGGTTCCGTTTACGATACCCTTGATCTCGGTTATCTCGCAGCCCGCTAGATTCCAGAGGGCTAGATTTATAGCGGGTGTCCCGCTCAGTACGGTCCCTTCGAAGCGGTAGTAGATACCCTTTTGTTTTGCCAGTTCCACTAACTTTTTTACTTCGTTAGCAACTGGACCCTTGTTCGTGCTCACAACGTGCTTTCCCTCCTGGAGTGCGGTCTTCACGTGCTCGAGAGCAGGCCCTCCGGTCTCCATGTCCGTGTACGTCACTTCGATGATCACATTAGCGCTGCTTTCTTTGATCGTTTTGATCGGGCCCCAACCAGTTTTTCCTATCTGGTAATCGTCTAAGTTGTGCCCTTCATTTACGAACTTCATGACCTTCTCCAGGTCCAGCCCGTCTTCTTTGTAAACGGACCCCTTCATCATATCCGATATGGCCACGACTTCGTATTCAAAATTGTATTTGTCTTTGAGCCAGTCTTTCTTTTCTAAGAGGATGTCTCCCAATCCTTGTCCTACAACACCGAATCCTATAAACGCCAATTTGAATTTCATATATCTCCACCTTTTATCGATTTGCTGTGTAAGGTGTTTTTGGATACTTAACGTTTTCGAGTTTCGTATGGATCAATAGACGACCGTCCATACCACCGTTGTGTCGCCTGAATTGTATACCCAGTAACCGGATAGAGAGGATAAGGTGACGGCGCTGAGATCGGAGGTGTACTGTATATTATAAGGGCTCGTCCCGTCGAGTATACCGATCTTGGTGACTTCTGGTGGAAGTGTGCTGGATGCAGTTCTATCTGTTTCGGAAGGATACCCTACCATGTTCCATCCCGGATAGAGTAATATATCGGTGGTCGACGGTTCGGTGCCCTCTATCGTGAGTGTATCATCCGCTGTAAGGTGGATCCATAATCCCCGTTGTTCGTCGAGTGAAGACAGGTCGTTATAATGGCTCCCTCGGTCAGGTACGTAACTCAACCACTCCTGACTTTCGGCATCGTAACTGAATACCTTGTCATAGGAACCGTATATACCGTTGGTCGGATCGTTGAGGATGGAATCTATGTCGGTGTTACTCGGCATCAAGGCGGACGAGATAAAGTTCCAACCATCCGTCGTACCGCTCGGTCCGGATAGGGTGATATCCACGGTTAACACCTGCCCTGAAGTTAGTGTCATGTCCGGCACCTCCTGCTGCAGTATGGTCGTATCGACTGAGATGTCCATTTCATCCGTCAGTCCGTCCTTGGAAGCGGTAAGATGTATGTTGTCTCCGTGTGAGTATGAACCGAAATCTTCCAGTGTGAACGCATAGAAACCGTCCGCACCAGTTATCTTGCTGAGGGTCTGCCCGTTCAGAGTGGCATCGACGGTTGCGTTCCAAACGACATCGCCTTGCTCATCTTTTACCGTACCCATGATCGTATCTTTTTGAAGGACCGCCATAGCGGGGTCTCCGAGCAGATTTACTTCGAAAATCTGCCACTTGTAGCCGTTCGCCATGGTATCGGGACCGTTGTTGGTCTTATATCCCGGGTGATATGCAGGACCCAGGGCTTCCGTCGCCCACTGGTATGCCTGTCCGATGTATTCGAAGTCGTGGTCGAATATAGCGTGGAATATGTTGTTGTCAACCTCTCCATCACAGCCCGTTCCGTCATCTCCTCCGGCTAGACCTAACCGAGAATTCAGCAAACATGCACTCATCCCTCCATTCGGATTCTTGACTAAGGCCTCGGAAAGGCAGTCACCGTCGCTGGTCTTACTGCCGTCGATGCAGCCGCCGAAGAGCAGGGCGTTTTGATCGACTTGAACACCGTCGTAGGAACCGCTCATGCAGGCGATTGAAAAGTGTATCGGGTAGTAGCTGTTCGTTAATGAGCTGGCGTCGCTGGACGAGTATGAATCACTTCCGGTCAACTGATAGCTCGTAGCGGAACCATGGCCACAGTGGTTCACAAAGAATGGAGAACCACCGTTGGTTCCCTTTATTCCGTCCTCGTAATCTGAGATTGTATAACCACCGTCGGACTCAAAGTCGCTCTCGATAGCGTAACTAGACGGGAGTATATTGTTCACCCCTACTACCATCTGGCCTCCCGTCTTCATCACCTTCAGATCTCCAATATTATTGCTGTCATCCTGACATGCTTCATACAGCTTTTCCGGTACTGGATTGGTCTCATAGTGTATTATCTTGTTTATCATCGCATCGGCTTCCGTGGAATCCTTTGCGGGTATCCTGCCGACGAACACATCTCTGAGCCAATCGCAGTCGTCCTCCCATTCCCCCCATGTGTCATCTCCGTCAGCGTTGAAATCTCCATCCAACCCCGCATAGTACCAATCAGAGGGGATGTAGGAGTTTATCGTAACTTCATACATACCGTTGTTAGCGGTCAACTCGGTCCACAAGCCACGATGGGGGATGATATCGTTCTCGGAGGAATCCATAGTGTCTCCACCCAAGACGACGTACCTCGTACCGTGGTTCTGGTAGTAATCTATTATGCAGTTGCGTATCTTCTCCTGTGTATCTATCCCTGAATAACCCGCTTCGATGTCGCTCTTCAATACGATCGCCCCGGTGAAGCCCAACGTGTTTATCTTGTGGTCCAAGAGTGTTTGGAAACTGCTCTCCATAGAGGAGGTCGTTATAATAAGGTATTCATAATCTGGATTTCGCGTATTTTCAACAGGTGATAATCTATCCAATACTTTGTCGTTATCTATCATCTCTCTCAAGTAATCTAAATCTTTCTCCCCCACGAAATGATGTTCAGCTCGTGTTTTCTCTGCCAAATTTATCTTCACTTCAGCTTCTTCGTAGAAGAACAACTCCCCTGAACCGGAATCATATTCTACTGGGATCATGCCCAAAGATATTATGTCGACTCCTCGGTAACTTTGTACATCGTAGCTATAACTTTGGGATGGATACACTTCACCGTCATCAACTATATCGATGTGTGGATTCTTTTCAATTGGATCGAAGCCGCTGAGTATCCGGATATCTCCCTTTTTCAATCTTACACCGTCACCTACTCTCTTCAAACCGTTGAACTCTACAGTCAAATCCTTTACCTCGCTCCCTTCGGGTACCAACAGATTTTTTGTGACCAAAGGAAGGTTCGGTCCACCTTCTTCCCTTGTAAACGTAGCACCCTCCATCTCGATGGTCTGGTATGCATCATTGTCTTTCAACACTAGGTCTTCAAATCTGTAATAGTACACCATGTCTGGCTCCGAGATACCTTTCTCCTCCGTCGGTAACTCCCCAACTGCCGTCGCCGCGTATGTAACGATTAGAACTGCAACTAGCACCGCAAAAATAGCCGAAATAAGGAAATCGTTTTTATCCATATTAACACTCGAAACTTTTTCATGTGCGAGATTATTAAATAGTTTATGGGCACATTTAACCGGATTTTAAAGGTGCGTAAACCCCTACTGCGTCCAATCAACAGTTTGATCGGCATCGTTGTACACCCAATATCCATGCTGTTGATAAAGGGTCACTGAAGAAAGGTCCGCAGTGTAATGCACGTTGTATTCTTGGGTCTCATCGAAGGTACCCATCTTGGTGACCTCTGCGGGTAGTGAACTGTCGGCGGAGACATTGTCGTCTCCCATGTATCCTACCATGTTCCAACCGGGTGAAAGGGTTATCGATGCTGCCGAAGGTACTGTTCCGCTCATCTCAAGAACGTCTGATGAGGTCATATGGATCCAGATGCCCATGGTTTCATCCCATGAACGTAAACTGTTGAAATGATCCGCTCTGCCTGGAGCATATATCCTCCAATTCCCCTCAGTCCATTCGTAGCTTTCGTAGGATAGTTTTACGTCGTCGACGTTCCAGCCACAGTACTCCACTGAACCGTCGGTCGTTCCAAGTCCAAATCTGATCTGGAAACTTGGGTTGTTATCAGCGTATTGAGATACGTCATATTGAATATAGTTCCAAGCTCCATCCGACATGGAACCTCCGTTGGACCATATCTGCTGCCAAGCACCTCCGTCGTAAACTTCTATGTAAGCGTGATCATAAGAACTGCTCTCAACACCTAGCCACCTCTGGAATGATAGTGATATGCCATCTTTACCTGCACAATCGATGATAGGAGAAGTTGCCCAATGTGTAGTAGAGATACTGGATTCGTAGTCTCCGTCGCTTGTC
Organism: Thermoplasmata archaeon; assembly: GCA_046484045.1. GTDB lineage: Archaea > Thermoplasmatota > Thermoplasmata > Halarchaeoplasmatales > Halarchaeoplasmataceae > CAZHUM01. Next base: position 6,842 of record JAWOBZ010000026.1, read on the forward strand.
AGGTCATATCCCAGTACACAGGTTCCCTCATATGCACTGCCGGGATCCGGGTTTCCATCAGAGCCTCCCAGGCCTTGGGGCACATCTCTCTCCCACTCTCCTCCGCTGAACGTCCAACCGTTTTCACTCTCAAAATCATCCTGCCAGAAATCTACCTGCCCTAGATTCTCTTTTTGGGGTGGTTGATAGTACATCACCTTATCGTAGTTCCCGCTTATCCCCTTGTCCATATCGTTCAGTAACGCGTCTATCTCGTTTCCTTTGGTGACGACGTTCTTCGAGATAAAATTCCAACCTTGTTCCAATTCTATCGACACCGGCTTTGCAGCGTTCTTGAATTGATTGGAATCCAAAACTCCGCTGTTCACATCGTTCTGTGCTTCTGCACCGTATAAATACGTATAATATTCTTCTTGACCCTTTAGATAGTAATTGAAGAAGGCCGTCGCATATTTACAGGCGATACGATGCTGTTCATCTCTGCTGATCGTAGCGTCCCCGTCACCCATGCCCCCGGACGGTGGATCCTGATCGCCGTATTGATTGTGGTTCCCCCCGCTAATGTTAACGAACTGTGCGGGAACATCAACAAGATAATCGTAAAGGAGCTGAGAATTATCCTCAGGCGGTGCGACTCCGTCGTTTGTAGCTGCTTGCAGTTGAACTGGTATCTCTATTCTATCTGCTCTGGGGAACGTGGACGGTGTTCTATCGTTGGCAAGAGCCATCGGTGCCACCGCTTTGATATCCGATCGACTGGGGTCTCCAGCTTCGTTTTCAACAGCTAAGATAGAACATTTTGCTCCCAACGAATGACCGGTGGCCCCCATCAAATCCTCATCTATCGCCCCCTCTAACAAGCTGCCTACAGTCGTGTTCTGTGCTTGTAAGAAATCTATAGCTGCTAAACTTTCATTGGCGCATTTAGCGTGGTCTGAATTGAATAAGCCAGCATATTGATAATCCGGCATGGCTACTATATATCCCCAAGAGGCGTAATGCTCTCCATAGCTATCATAATAATCATCTGCCGGGCTCATCTGAAAACCGTGTCCAAAAGACAATCCTGGATAGGGCCCCTCGGTCATATTGACCGGTACCTCCGTTCCATTTGTGTCCGCGGGGTAGTAAACATGAACGGGGACTGTTTCACCGTAAGGTCCAGTAAAATCAGTGTCCCATTTACCTATACGGTATGGACCGTTGAAACCAAGGCTAACGCCGAGGAGATTATTACCTCCGTTAATACCCGTATCATCCCTTTCTGGAACTATACCTATCACATTATTGAATATCATCGATATACTCACGATCAAAAGCATACACGCTATCAAAGAAGTAAAGGTTTTCTTCATCTTCTCACCTGCCTTTCCTCTCGATCACGTCTCTTAGATCTGCGTTAATCTCTCCGATAAGCCATCTACGGAACGTTTCCTTGCTGGGAGCGTGTTTCTTTTCTTCACCCCATATATCATCATTATTCATCTTACCACCATATATAGTAGTAATTTTGAATATGTTATATTTAAACAAAGTTAGAACATGTAATAAAACGCCCTTTAAATACGGACGTTCTATTTTCACAAGCTGGCTAGAAGTTCATCACACCTTTCGGAATAGGTTTTCATACCGATATCTTCGAAAAGGTCTTTCGCTTCTCGGGCGTATTTTTCAGCACTTTCAAGGTCTCCCCCTTCTTTGTGAAGCAGCGCGATCTGATATATCGTTTTACTTTTATCCAGTACCTTATCTTCTTTCTCGGCCAATCTCAGTGTTTCTTGGAATTCTTCTAGTGCTTTATCCGTATCTCCAGTTTCTCTCAATATTATGCCGTGTGCATACCGGCTAGATATCTCACCGAAGGGTGTGTTCAGCTCTAAAGACATCTCGAGTGCTTCCTCCGCTCGAATTAAGGCTTCATCTAACTTGTTCGAGTATACCAAGGCCTCAGCCAGGAGACTGATAACGTTAATTATCTCTATCTTCTCCCTTAATTCGTTGTAAGTGATCAGAGCTTTTTCGAAACAATCGATAGACCTTTCAAGCTCCCTCATCTCGAGGTAGACTTCTCCTAGATGTGCTTGAACGGTGGCAGCACCCTTCCTATCACCCATAGAATGGAACATCTCGTAGGCGTCTTCATGGAGAGATATCGCTTTTTTATGGTCGCCCTGGAGTAAGAATATATTACCTTTGCTCGTGATGGAAAGGGCGATGATCTGTTTATCACCGATGTTGTTGCTGATCTCGTAGCTTCGCTCGTGTTTTTCCATCGCACTTTCCAAGTCCCCTCTCATCTGTGATATCAATCCAAGGTTATTCAGTGTCAATACGAGACCTCGTTTATCACCTATCTTCTCGAACATCTCGTAACTTCTCTGGTAATTGTCCTTTGCTTTATTTAGGTCCGCTTTGAGATAGTATAGGTTCCCCAAGTTCGCCAGAAGTCCAGCGATGTAATCCTTCTCTCCGATCTCCTCTTCGATCTTAAGGCTTCTAGTGTAGGCTTCTAATGCGCTGTCTAGGTCTCCCATATACAGATGGATGATACCCAGATTGTTGAGGGATTTTGCGAGTCCCCGTTTGTAGTCTATCCTCTCCTTTATCTCGATGGAATCATTCAGATATTCTGAAGCTGCATCGTAACCCCCGGTTCTGATCTCAAGGGTTCCCAGGTTGTGCAGTGCATCCGACAGAATCCTGTCGTTATCCATCTGCTCCGCCATCTTCATCTCCTCTTTGAATATCTCCTCGGCTCTCTCCTGTTCTCCCAACTGCATCCTGACCCACCCCTTGACCTCCAGCAGCTTACACCTTTCCGGGTTTATGTCATCTACGAGTCCTAGTCCCTTTTCCACGAAATGCAGGGTTTTATCGAAATCACCCTGTTTTTCATAGGTTTCTGATATCTTTCTGTACATCCGTTGCTGATCCTCTGGATTTGTTGTTTTTACCATGGCCTTTTCAAGATATCTACGGCACTGTGTGTAATCTCCCAATATCTTTTTCGTGTCACTCAGTCTCTCCAAAACTTCCAATTCTTCGATGTTCTCTTCATGGATGTTTTCAGCTATCTCCATAACCCTCTTGTACATCTCTATCGCGTCCTCGTGGGCGTAGACGCTTTCAGCGTATTCAGCCGCCGACAAGTAGTACTCTACTGCCTTCTCTAGATCATCTGCATTATGGTAGTGGTAAGCCAGGTCCGAGTACCACCCCTCCAATTTATCCTCGTATATGTCGACGATGTTCTCAGCGACCATGGAATGAAGTTTTCGCTTTTTTATCTGTGACATCTCCTCATACGCTACCCTCTGGAAAAGGGCATGGGAAAATTTAAAATGCTCTTCCAAGGGGTCTTCCGTCCACAGTTTTGTACCCAACAGTATATCGATCTGATCCAGGAGGTCCAATTCCTCCATACCAGAACTCCTTTTGAGCAGTTCGAATGGAACTTCCTCTCCTATCACGCTTCCGATCTGAAGTACCTTTTTCGTCTTGTCCTCCAGTATGTAGAGCCTCCTGTCTATTATACTGTTGATGATCTTGGGCAGCTTTATCTCGGTCTTTGACTTTGGATACTTGTTGGTCCTGGGATCTACGATACCTTCACTTATGAGGTTCTTCGTGAACTCCTTGATGAAAAGTGGATTGCCCTGGGACATGTCATGAACGATATCGACGAAATCAACTGGTATGTCCTCGACCGACAGGGTATTCTGGACGATGTTCTTGGTCTTTTCCCAACCAAGCGGCGAGAGTTCTATCTCTTTGTGAAGCCGCTCCCTTGACATACGCTGTTTCACGTCTTTGAACATGTCATGTTTTTCAGCATCCTCGGGCCTGTAGGTGCAGATGAAGAGAACCGGACTGTCTTTCAGATTGTGTGCCATATAATGTAGAAGCTGCAGCGATGCGTTGTCGATCCAGTGTATATCGTCTAGGAAAACTATCATCGTGTCACCCTTTGCTACCTCCTCTACCATCTTGGTGGTCTCGTAGAATGTCGCCTTCCTCTGGGCGTCGAACATCTTTTTGTCCTCGATTTTCGGACCGGTAGGGCTGACAAGTGACGTATGGGTAAGGTCATCCAGGTTTTCAGAATCAACCAGTGAATGGAATGCTTTTTTGAAGGGTAGATACGGATCAGAACTCTCGAAATAGCACCTCCCCGAGAGGAACTCTACCCCCTCTTTCAGCACCCTCCTTTTGAACTCATTTACCAATCTAGTTTTTCCTATGCCCGCCTCTCCCGAGATAAAAATAACGGAAGCACCCTTTTCCTTTACTCCCTTAAATTCTTCTTTTAACTCATCCAGCTCTTTTTTCCTACCCACGAATAGATCCTCTGCCTCTTTCACGTCTTTACTTATATCCAGAACCCCGTTATCATCCATCTTCCTCAGTGAAGTGATAATGGGTTCTTTACCCTTGATGTAATCAGACACATCTCCCAGCTTTATATTCTTGGTCGAGTTATCCGTTTTAAGGGTTATATCCTGGTTTTCCAACCTCTCCCTTATCTTTTTCTCCTCTCTTATACCCTCCCTGGAAAGAAAGTAAACCTTCCTTTTTCGTTTCACACCCTTTACCCTTCTAACCTCTTCTTTCAGCACGCCTTCGCCGTCCTCAGTCAATTTCCTTATCTCCTTACTAAGATAAGGTCGGCTGACTCCTAGAGCGTCCGCGATACCGGGTTGACAAACTTCATAGGGTACTCGACTTTCATCGCGATATCTTTGATAGTGTTTCAGGTGAAGGAGTATCCTGTCCTTGGCAGAGCAGTCCAACATTACAGTTGGATGTAATTGAGACATACTATAAGTAAATTTTTTTACTCTACCAAAATTCGACCGAAAAATAAAATATCATCTACCCCTATTTTCAGCACGATAGCATGGATGTCTTCGTTACCCGCAGGATACCCGAGAACGGCATGAATAAACTCGAAGAGAGATACGATGTTTCCGTTAACAACGAGAACAGGGTTCTGACAAAGGATGAGATGATCCAAGGAGTGAAAGGAACGGATGCCGTACTATGTCTCCTTCACGACACAATCGACGAGGATATTATAGAAGCCGGTGATAACCTCAAAGTGATATCCAACTACGCCGTGGGTTACGACAATATAGACGTTGATGTAGCTACGGAGAAAAACATCGCGGTGACCAACACACCGGGTGTACTTACCCATGCAACGGCTGATCTTGCCTGGGCTCTTATCATGGCCGTTACCAGGAACGTAGCTCGGGGCGACAGGTTCGTCAGGGAGGACAAGTTCGAAGGTTGGGACCCCATGCTCATGCTGGGACACGAGGTCTACGGTAGAACTCTTGGCATAATAGGTATGGGCAATATAGGCAGTGCAGTGGCTAGGAGGGCGCGAGGATTCGATATGGATATCCTTTACTTCAACAGATCTAGGAAGGAGGAGATAGAGAATGAATTGGGTGCTCAAAAAGTCGATTTAGACGCTTTACTACGCAGATCGGATATCATCTCCCTCCACGTGCCTTTAACCGAAGAAACACAAGGCATGATAGGATGGAGAGAACTGGAAAAGATGAAGGAAACAGCCTATCTGATCAATACGGCTAGAGGCGAAGTCGTGAAGGAAGAAGCCCTCATCGATGCCATCAGATCGGACAAGATCGCCGGTGCCGGCGTGGACGTCTACTCCGATGAACCATACGGAGCGAATCCCGGGTATTACAACCTAGAAAACATCGTTCTCACCCCTCATCTGGGAAGCGCTTCATACAGAGCCAGGGAGGGCATGGCCGAGATGGCGGCTGACAATCTGATCGCGGTCCTGGAAGGCGAGACACCCGAGAACATAGTTAACCCAGAGGTATTGGAGTAAGTTTTTATTCCAGAACAAGGGTTGGCGATAGAGTATAAAAAATAATCTCCTTTGACTCCTTTGATTTCAACTAAAAGGATCATAAAAGAGAACTTTGAGTAAAAGAGATTTGTTGATACATGCTGGACACGGCACATATCGCTGAGTGTGAGAGAAGGTGAACGGGGAAGTGATTGGAGGGGAACTCCGATTTTTTTAATAATTATTTGGACGGTGGAATCTAGGAAACAAAGGTGGTCAAATAGTTATTATGTCTCTAATAATAATAATAATAGGAAAATATTTATATTTTAAGACCCTAGGGATAGAAGTTCAAAAAGGGAGCATATAATTATGCTATCGAAAATATTTAAGATAACGGTAGGTGTTGTGGCGATTTTGTTGTTGATTACGGTGTTTATTCCGGCGATAACGAGTGCAATTGGTCAGGGACAACAAAGGGACAGTATTGAAGATGAAGATGGAAATATCCATAAAGTCTATTCTAGAGGTGAAAAAGTCTATTATAAGAACAATGTGGGATGCTCCTGGATGCCGCCGTGGAATAGATGGAATGACCCTGTTCTGTTAGGAGATTCTGATAAACCTTCTCTTTTCCCTAAGATCGATATTGAGGATGGGTTTATTTACGCTACTTGGATTGATATGGAAGCGATGAACGATGATTTTTATTTTACCGGTTGTGAACTGGAAGATTGGCAGAACTGGGGATTTCCATTGAAAGGAGCGGATGCTCCGCTTCCATGGGAGTGGAACGGAAGATCTTATCATTATGACATGGAAGCGGTCGGGAGTGAGATACAGCTGACCTGGGATGGAGGAGTACAGAGAACCTGGACAGCTGATATAGACGGAGATATGATCCCCGACGTGGATGATGAAGAACCTTTAGTTTACACAGTAGATAATCCATCGATAGCCATCGAACCGGATGTCGTAACGATGGACAATGAGTTGGGTGTTACTGTAGCTGTAGATTATGAAGGGGAAGATGAAACTATTCCCATTATAACAGATAGTGAAGGAGATTTCGAACTGTCCTCTGGTAATTACATCAACATCTCATTGGATACTGATTCAGACTTCCACGCGATGATAAAAATGGATATCGATGAGGTACCTGAGACCCTGACTGAAGAATATTTGCGTATGTATCGTAAGGTTAATACTACTTGGATGCCGGTTGCTAACTGGGATAACGATGAACAGACCGGAATTAATCTTAGAGAAGGTTTTACCTGGGCTTACACGAACCAATTCAGTGAATTCACACAGGTTGACTCAAGTCAAGATGATGCGGATCAAGATGGGATGGTAACTCTTACTGAGGATACTGAAGATTCTACAGAGTATATAGATCATATTGGAGATACTAGCGGACCTTCTGTATTAACTACTTCAGCACCGGATAATATAGCACTTATGGAGTTAGAATCTCCTCTTGTAAACCTTGAATGTGTATATGTTGGAATGGATATATACAATGAGAATGATGATGTAACAACAATAAATGATTTTACTATAGATGTTGATGATGACGGTAGTATTGATTATGGTCCAGTTGATATAGTTGTTGATGAATGCCTACATATTTCAGAATCATCTACCGATTCTCAATTTTTAAATGCTATGACAAATTCTGTATTTTCTAATGATGTAATTCTAAACCGACAAATACCCATGAGATTCAGATCCTATGGAGGGTCAAAGGATGGAACCGACCACATAAGGATATCTAATATCTATATAGAATTCGTAGGGAATATTAAATACAATTACAATCAAGATAATTTTCAACAATCTGATTTATCTATTTCAGGAACGAATAACCTCGAGTTATCTTTCCCTGAATATAACGATA
>JAWOBZ010000024.1:0-5284 GCA_046484045.1 Thermoplasmata archaeon
ACAAGACATCGATAAAGGAATAATAGTCACGAAAAAAGATTATAGGGTGGAGAAAAAGAACGGCAAAGAATACATCTACATCCCAGCATGGTTATTCTTATTGAGTGATCCTTAAATTTGGATTAACCATCCATCTTGATCTCTTCCGGTGCCCCTGCGAAGGCGATCAGCGAGTCGATCTCCATGAAGTGAAGGTCACTGAAGACGACGATACACTGAAGCCCGTCGCCGAAATCGTGCCCCATCAGATCCCTCGGGAAGCCGGCTTTTACTTCCACGTTGTCAGAACCAACTCTTGCCAAACCAGCGAGCACCGTCTTATCATCAATAACGCCATCGCCCCGCCTTTCTTCAAGCTCCAAGAGGACCTCGATTCCCTCGTTTACGGTCATGTACCTCTGCTCTTCACCGTTGATGTCTAGAAGAACCAATGAGTGAAATCCGGCTTCTTTGTTCTTTTTTATTCCATCATACGGGCTCTCAGGATACTTTCTATCGCTGTTGAACGGCAGGGTGATGGTTTTGCCGAATTTATAGTGCTGGACACCTAAAATAGAAGGGGCTGCCGAGAATATCGAAGATGAATGTATCACCCGCGTATGTATCCCCTCTTTCTCCGCTCTCAATCGAAGGTCTATATGGGTCGTAGCGGCCATGGGATCTCCTGCCGTCAGGAAAACCACTGTGTTATCTCTAGCTTTCTCGATAGGGACCGCCTGCGACTCGACCTCATCTCTGGACAGCTCCCTTACCTCTAAACCGAGCTCTCTTTCTATATCTTCAATAGATGCGCCCGCCAGAGAGCTGGTATAGAACTCTGAATAAACGAAATCCGCTTTCTTCGCCAATTCCTTTCCCTTCACGCTGATGTCCTTCTCGTCGTAGAGGCCGAGACCGATGAATATTAATTCCCCTATGTCAATCCCCTCGCATCATGCTGTGCCTTAAAGTTCATAAATCCCTAGGGGAAGAGGTAAGAAAAAAGCTTTTGGATGCAGGAATGCTTGAAAAAGGCGTTAAGATAGGGTCCGAAGGAGAGTACCTTTTGATTCCCGTAAAAAGTGACACACCGGACGATCTCGATTTCCCTCTAGTCGAAAGAGATCTGGAGACCTTCGAAGAAGATGTAAGCGACTATACCAAGGTGATCCATATACCCGATGAGCTTGAAGATCTCCTCCCATCCAGCTTCGAGATAATCGGAGATATTGCCGTCATCAAGATACCGGATGAACTGGAGGGATACGAAGCCGATATCGGCGAAGCGATCATAGAGGCACATAAAAATGTTAACACGGTATTAGAAGATAAAGGTGTTAAGGGCGATTACCGGGTCAGGGAAGTATCGGTTATCGCTGGGGAGGAGAAAACTTCTACGGTTCACAAAGAGTACGGCGCCGAGTTCGAAATCGATATCGCTGAGGCGTACTTTTCACCCAGACTGGCCACGGAAAGGTGGAGGGTTGTGAACGAGGTCAAATCGGGAGAAAGAGTACTGGACATGTTCGCCGGAGTCGGTCCGTACAGCATCTTGATCGGTAAGTATGTGGATGTAGAAGTCGTTCACGCAGTGGATATCAACCCCAAGGCGGTAGAACTGCTCAAGAAGAACGTTTTGAAAAATAAAGTCCAAGATAAAATTAATGTCTGGGAAGGTGACGCAGCAGACATCGCTGGACAATTGGACGTCGATAGGATAATAATGAACCTACCTCACTCGTCCAGGGAATTTGTCGGACCCGCTTTAGAATCTCTGGATAAGGGTGTGATCCATTACTACGAGATCCTTCCTTATAAAGATATAGAGAAAGTAAAAATGGATTTATTGGACGATATAGATGAGAATGGAAAAAAGGGTAGGATAATCTTCGAAAGAGAGGTAAGGACCTATTCTGCAACCGACGTCCACATGGCATTCGACATTTTCATCGATTGAGCTCATCCTTATCAACTAATAGAACGGTATTACCTCTATGTTCCACGACATGACCGTAGGTTTTCTCTTCCAAAACAGCTGTCAATTCCTCGTGATCTCTAACAGGACAATTCCTGAGGATCTTGATCTTCAATATGTCCTCGTCTTCGAGATGTCTGTTGATCTCGTCAACCATCCCCTCGGTGACTCCGTTTTTACCGATCCTGACCAGCGGTTTCAACTTTTGTCCTAATTTTTTGATCCTTTCTTCATCCATGTTTTTCACTCCTTTTCGAATAGCCGAATCTGTTTATGTAACCACATTCGCTGCATCTGGTGACCACTATACCATCTCTCACCCTGACCCTGCACGTCGCTCCGGGCATCAAGTACGAGTAACATTTCTTACAGAACCTTCTCCTGTACTGCGATGGTATGGGAACGTTGTATCTCATCCCGATCTTCCTGGCTAGATGAGTATATCTGTTGGCTCTCTTCATATCTCCAGATAGTGCTGCACTCTCGGCCTTTTTGAATAAAATTTCGATGCGTTTAGCAGCCATCTTCCTGTGTCGCTTTTTGACCATCTAATCGGATACATAGCTCTTCAGTTATATAATTTATACACCATAATTTTTTTATAATAAAGACGTAATAATCTTAGATTTATGAAACTGTATATCGAACTTTACTTTGACAGTGATGGTTCAGACCCGATGACGGTCATCAAGAAGATGCGCAGTCTGGGCTTCGAACCGGTGGTCGGAGAGTACGATTTTGCCAAAGAATATGAAACACCAGAAGATTACAGAGAGCTAGTCGAGACCATCGCTAGAGCGCTTCGAGGCACGGGAGTTAGATTCCGTCTAATCACTAGAAGAAAGTAAGTAATCGCTGATTATCTTGGAATGATCGAAGGCCAGATCGGGCAGTCCTGTTTTATCGAAGTACTCTGCTGTTTCCGCATCGCTCCCACCTTCGAGTTTACCACCCTTAATATTTAGTGAAAATACGACGGACACGGTGTGTCCTCTTGGATCACGACCTGGATCGGAATATACGCCGACCATCGCTTCGATCTCTGTTTTCAATCCGGTCTCTTCCTCGATCTCTCTAACTACGGCCTTCTCGACGGGTTCGTTGTATTCAACGAAACCACCAGGCAGTGCGTACATACCCTGGAAAGGTGGATTTCTTCTCTTTATCAGTAAGATCCTGTCGTCTTTCTCTACGATGCCGTCGACGGTGAGAGCCGGATTCCTATAGGTGTGTTTTTCCTGTTTATCCATCAGCTTTTCGTATTCCTCCAAGATATGTTTCCCTTTATCGCTCAGTCTAGATCCACCTTTGTCCTCTCCACCTCTTGAAGTGATGATCACCTTATCTCCCACGACCTTTTCGATTTCCTTCACTATCCCCCAGGCGTATCGGTAAGACATCTCCATCTCTTTGGCCGCCCCACTTATAGAACCCTTTTCATCGATAAGTTTGAGCAGTTCGGCTCTCCCCTCTCCGATGACGAATTCATCTCCCTTCATCAGCATCGATTTACTTTCGAGGTGGAACATCAATATGTTTAAGAGATGATGGTATAATTAGTTTATCGATTAGAACAATTTACCCCAGGTGTGTTCGAAGTTGCTGAAAGTCTTTCCCAGATCGGTTTTATTCACCTTAAGAGACCCGTCCTTCAGTTTGAACTTGAAGTCGATAAGGTTCGCGGGGTATTCGTTGTAGTATAATATATTCTTCATCAGATATTTTTTATCCTGTTCGAACCGCCAGTAAGCTCTTGAGTATGCAGATAATTTGATGTAGATTTTCTTCTCGTCATCTTCTCCTCTGACTTCGAAGGTGGGAAGACCGTCGGATACTTCATGACAGACCTTGACGTTCTTCGTCCTGAATTTGAACTCTCTATCACTTTCCCGATGATAGAACAGTATCGATCTCGACAATCTGATATCACCCCAATCCCATCTGGAATCCGGTTCAGCCGTTGACCTAAATATCTGGGGACCCACGAATGGATTGAAGTAATGTATGAAACTGCCGTCTTGGCAGTGTACGAGGCCCCAGTACCACGGAGACGCAGGTGCGTTAACCTGCACTCGCTGGAAGTAGGCAGACCCTTTGATGGGTTCTCCATGTATTCTACCGTTGAGTTTCATACCGTATATTTTCAGTATGTTGTAGCTGTATTTTTTTGTATACTGGTTCTCGTTGAATCTGTGCTTCTGGAGGTAGTCGTTCCAGGGGGTCATCTCAAAGTGGAAGTCATGTTTTTTGTCCTTTATATTTACCGTGTACTTTTCAGGTGAACCGTAGAAGCGGTAATCCTCTTTTTTAAGAAGAGGTTTCAGCTCCCCCTTATCACCATCATGGGTGACCTCGAAATCACTCTCTTTAAGAACGATGGGATCGTGCATCTTCTTTCCATCGAACCACCATGCGGCGGTCATGCCGTCGAATTCCAACTTACCGTCTTTCCACGAAGGTAATTTAGTCACGTTCCATTTCACATCATCCACTAGGATATGATCCGTGTACTTGTTGGACCACAAGATCATCAACTGTTTAGGTCTCTTCGGGTCCTCTGGATTCTTGATAAAAAATAACCACCACCACCAGGACCACGACAGGTCCTCTATCATATCGTCGGTCTTTAGAACCCACATATTACGGTAATCTTTGCTAGAAGAGGGACGGGCTGCCATCGTTTTGGAGCAATCTACATTTATTTAAATATCTTGCGGTGGCATTGGATGGTTTGGCGGGGATTCCATACGTTTTTAGTGCAGTTTTTTTACAAAAAAGGCTTCCGTCTTACACGTCGAGCAGAGTCTCGTGTCAAGCGGAAGCAAAGCTTCCTTCTTCAACTCGGGCATAGCCCTCGTGATACGCAGGACTAACGTCCTCCTTTTACTTCGGCAAGTGTGCCTCGTAATCTTCAGGAACACGATGTGTTCCTTCGACTTTTTCATTCCTCGTTACCACTCGAAATAGAAAAAGTGCAGGGGACTAACGCCCCCCTTTACTTCGAAAGGCTATAGCCTTTCTGCGTATTCGCAGGAACTCATTGTACTCGTTCCTCCTCTACCTCATTTTCTCATATCCATTCGAAAATAAGTGAACACTCTTATACTTCGAGCAAAGCTCTCGTATTGAGTGGAAGCAGAGCTTCCACTCACTTTTTTCACTTCTTACGCTACGCTTCAGAACTAAAAAAAGTGCGAGGGAAGGGATTTGAACCCTCGGACCTCTATAGGACAGGATCTTAAGTCCTGCGCCGTTGGCCATGCTTGGCTACCCTCGCAATTTGGAGTGAGCGAAAGCGAATGAAAATTGCGATTTTCTGGAAAGGCGTCA
>JAWOBZ010000038.1:0-12873 GCA_046484045.1 Thermoplasmata archaeon
TGCTATCTTGTTCATGTGCTTGTCTTGTGCTAATACGAAGAAGGGATATATGTAAGCAGCTAGGAAAAGTGAGCCGACCTGCAGGAATCCGATCTCGCTCTGATCACCGCTGTCGATCCAGGTGAACAATAGAGAAAGAATCGCGATCACGGTGGAGATGAAGATGAGCTTACCGCCTATGTTCCACTCTTTAAAATTGAATTCTAGATTTCTAAGCATAGGCTCTCCCGTCTTTGCGGGATCACCCTTGGAGCTTTGCATTTTATCGTGATTAGTATTTAAGTATATCATATTTAAATGCTTTTACACGATAATTCCGTTTGTATTATTCACGAAATCTTTATATAATCTAAACATGTAGATTCTGTTAATTTCACCAAGGTGAGATATATGAGTGAAGATAACAGAGGGTTAAAAAACGGAGTAGTATGGTTAATGGCAATGGTACTAATTGTTAGTGTGGTTGCTGGAGCAGGAATATGGATCTTGAGTGTTGAAGTCCCTATTGAATACGAAGAACCTTACAAGATTTACATGAGCAACGAGGAGATCCACCCAAGTTGGGACCTGATGCCCTTCAAGGATACGACAGTTACACAAACGGCTAATTTCAGTTATTCAGGTTCTACAGTACAATATCATACATATGTGAAGATCGAGAATCCAGCAGGTACGAGTGACGTTCGCATCACCGTTGAAATAGAAGAGCCAGATGCCTTCAACGACGAGATGGGTTTCACCGTATTGAATGGGACGGTTTCTCCAAGCGAGATCGGTAATGCCACGGTAGATTCTTGGGGTTCTATAACCCATGGAGTCCCGGTTTATGCCGGCGACACCGAGAACTTTACTGTTGTTTACACTTTAGCCAGCAGTGTACCACCTTCCAACGGACACACCGTTACATGGCACTTCTATGAGGAGGATTACTTCTACGTCGGACCCACGGTAAGGGTCAATCCAGATCCTACTATAGGCGACTATGACGATGTCTATACGGCATTGAACGACGTACCTTCAGGAACTACTATTCTAGTTGACGCAGGGACTTATGTCGAACCGGGTCAATTGAGAGTGAACAAAGAGAATATCACTATAATAGGAGCCGGTAGAGATAAAGTCCTCATAGAACCACCGGATGGAAACCACGGTCTGGGCGTGACCGCCGATAATGTGACATTGAAGGGTTTCACCGTACAGCACGTGGAAGACCCAGTCGGTGGATACGGATGGGGCATCAAGCTATCCCACTGTGATAACCTGATGATCGAAGATGTAAGGTCCTACAATAATGCTAGAACTGGTTTCGACTTGTTCGGTATGACCAACAGCACCTTGAAAAACGTGTTAGCGGACTACAACGATGGCGCTGGGATATCGATAAGAGAATCCTCGAGTGTTAATGTTCTAGGCAGTCGAACCTACAAGAATGCATGGTCGGGGATCGGATTTATGGCAGAGCCAGGTGAAAAGATAGACAACATCACCATCAAAAGCTCTTACTTCGTCAACGAATCAATAGGGATATACTTCGAGAACGGAACTTTCTTCGATATAGTCATAGAAGATAACGTGTTCGAAGACTTAATCAAAAAAGATATGACCTACAACGGAACGGACTATGAGGGCTATCTCTACGTTGTCGAACCGAGCTTCCAAATTGATTTCACTGAGGTGAAGAACAACAATACGTTCGATCATGATGTCATCATCATTGGTGAAGAAGGAGTTGACGACGGCCAAGCGATAGTGCATCTTATCGAGTGATCAAGCACCACCAACCCCCTTCCCTCTATATCTCACCCACATACGCAGAAAAGGGTTCGAATCCCCGCTCTGTGAGGAGAATAGATACGTATGAAAAAATTTGGGCGCAAACTAATGGGAATACCCGTTTGGGCAGTCGCACTGATATTGATAATCGGGACTGTCGCTGGAGCAGGCATATGGATATTGACGGTGAACGTACCCGTAGAATACTATGAACCTGTTCAAGTGTACTACAGTTCTGAAGACATGGTTCCAGGAGATACACCACAACCAGGTGAATGGTACGGACCACTTCAGCTGAGAGATTCAAGAACGACTGATGCTACCGAGCTAACTTATGGCACTCTACACGATTATATACGGGCAGTGAATCCTGCTGAAGGAAAAGATCCAGTCAATCTAACAGTGGATATACAAGCTTACAACACAACAGGGGACCCAACCAATGATATCGGATTCGTAGTTATCCCTGAACTAGCTGGACCGAGAGATATTACTTGGACATATTCCGGTGCGGATAGATCATCAGCCACTTTCAACGGTACGACGTACCCCGTACAGTGGGGAAATACGCAGATAAATGAAACATTAGCTGCGAACAGTGAATATACATACACTGTTATCGATGTCGTTGCCGATGGTGTGAATGTCGATACATATGAAATAGTCTGGGAACTCTCTGACACGACCGTATAAGATCAATGTACCTCAGGTATAAACAACTGATAAAATCGATATATACCAAAACAATACGATGAATCGTCGTTACTTATACAGAGATATACGTACAACATCCTACCTCGAATAATCCGTTAATCACATTGGAAATAATACGGATCGTAGCACAGTTACAAAGAAGGTTCCTTCACTGCTGAGGTATCGGGATCGATAGATAGAGAGTACAATATCTTTCCGATATATCGGACGAAAGTGGGTAAAATGATTGAGCAAAAGGTAAAGGTAATATCTGTATGGTTAATTGCCCTAGTGCTTATTGTAGGTACAGCTCTAGCTATAGGTCTGTGGATGTTGAGGATGAACCCACCAGTAGAATATGAGGAGTATGGAGGATCATTCATATTGGAATACACTGATGAAAGAGATTATCGAGATTGGGAAGTAGTAAGTAGTTTTCCTTATGAGCAGGATAGGGAAAGGATGGATCTAACCTATAGGACCTTCCATAATTATTTCAGACTTCATTACGACGGCAGAGATCCCCTTCGTTTGAATGCCACCATAAGCGCACACGTTAACAACGATTTTAGATTAGAACATATCGGTTTTGCTTTATTCGAGGGGATAGCTGAGCCGGGAGAGATAACATGGTCGAATAATACAGCACAATACGATGGACAAGAGGTTACAATCCATTGGGCCTATTATTCCGAGGAGATACTTATAGATACAAACGGGACCTACGAATACACTCTTATCAACATATTGAGCGAAGATGCGCCACCGTATACCGAAAGTAATGGATTGCACATAATGTGGGATTTCTACAGGGATGAACGTGCTACCGGAGGACTAATTACCGATCAATTGCTTGCTTCAGATAGAAACGTCTACGATGTTACACCCATACTCCTTTCCGTTTCCTTGATCGTGACCTTTATAGTTGGTTATTCTTTAATAATCCAGAAGGGTGAGAGAAGATGACGAAGGACAGCCAAGAATCTCTTAGATGTCCTTTATGCGGAAACCTTACACCGATAAGTTCAGATGCATGTCAAGAGTGCGGTCAATCATTGGAATCAGTAAAAGTGATAAAGAGATTGATAATGATTCCAGGGGTTGGTATCAGAACAGCTGAGATACTATATAACCACGGATTCACATCTGCTGAACAGCTAGTTTCAGTTGGTGTTGAAAAATTGGTTGCTTTGCCGCAGATCGGTTCTGCTACTTCAAAAAATATCATCAAGGGAGCAAATGAGTATCTCGAAAAAGAAGTTGGTGAAAAAGAAGAGATTAAGCAAAATAACGATTCAGAAGAGGATGAAGAAAACAGTTTAGAGGAAGAACTTCAAGAAATACTCGGTAATGGAGACGGGGAAGAACAAGAAGAGGATTCCGATGAAGATTTTGTATTAGAAGAAATCAATGATCTTTTCGGAGAAGAAGAGGTCGATGAAGATTTTGAGGGAGATATTGAGGAAGTTTTCGAAGAAGATTACGATGTTGAAATGGAAATGAAGAAGTTGTTCGAAGATGAGGAATCAGAGGAAATAGAAGATGGTGGTGAAGGAACAATCAAAGAGAAACCACCAGGATCACAGAAAGAACTTGAAGGATCCAAAGAAAAACAGATTGAAAAAGAGAAAAAAACGAGTGATAAGAAAAAGAAAGCTATTATACCTATCAACAGGGAAGTATTGAAGATCTGCCCCTCGTGTGGTAATACACTACCTCGAGGTAGTCAAGGTTGTCCTAACTGCGGTCTAATCTTTGATATCGGAAAAAATAACAGATTATCATCATCTGTTTATCTTACACTGAGTTCTTTCCTTTTCCCTCTCTTTTTGATGGTATATGTGAGCATGGAATTTTTAACCTCACTCTTCGCTAATCCTTATATCTACCCATATAGAGCTCTTCTTTATTTTACTCCCCTTCCTTTGTTCATACCATCGTGGTTATTATCCATAGCTCTTTCTTTTTTGATAGCCCTTGGTTTGTTCATCGTCACGTTAAAAGGGATCGAAATCGTTTCTAGCGGTCGCAGACTGATAATAAAAAATCGTGGTATGTTATATCTGGGCGTGGTTTTCTCTTTTATCATCACTATATCCCTGGGTATTTATGTTGTATCGTCCACATATTCTGCATCTAACTTTTTATCATATGGACTATTCGTTTTAGCCCTATCTACGTTTTCAACTCAATCTTATCTACTACTGACGATAGGTTCTGATTTTACTGCTGTAATAAACAAAAAATTTTCACAAGAAGATTACATGCACTGCCCATACTGTGATATGCCGTTACCTCCAGATGCTGAGAGATGTAAATACTGTGGAAAAGAGTTGGGTATTTCAGATACCGTGGAAGAAGAAGATATAGACGCCATCGTTTGTTCATTTTGCGGGGAAAAATCACCTGCGGATACCAAGGAGTGTCCAGAGTGTGGGCAAAGATTAAAGGAGAAAAGTGACGAGGAGCTGCTTGAAGAATTAGCAAAGATATGAAATGGAAAAGCGAACATCACTTAACTAGTGTTAACATAAAACTTAACTACTTTTAAGATATATAAATTGATTTAGAAGTGTTTGAAAAACGCATGAATCGACCCATGCGGTAAAGGAGGAAGAATCTTCATGAAGCTAAAAGAAGGGATCGAATCTAGAATGTTAGTTAAAGTATTATCTACAGTTATTTTCTTCATCCTACTGTTCAGTATAACCAGTGCTATAGCTGGAGTTACTGATGAAGTAGAAGAAAAGGAAGAAAAAAGCTTGGAAACGGCTGGAATGTTTTCTATCGATAAAAACACAAAAGAACGCTTGTCCCTGTCGATGAGATGTGCAGAACCGATGATAAATGAAATAACAGTCGAGGGGAGAATTTACACACTCCTATCGACGCCCGAGATTGAACACACCACAACTCCCGGGAAACCGATGCTGCCGCATACATCAAGTACCGTAGCAGTACCGAACTTAGATGTAGATCTAAAGATAACTGGTACGGACTACTATGAAATCGATACAGGGAAGATCTATCCAGCTCAGAACCCACACCCGGATAGTTTAGATGACTATCAAGATGAATTCGTGATAGATGAAGACCTTTATTCTACCGATGAATTTTACCCAGAGAACGCCGCATCGATAAATTATAAGGGAAATCTTAGAGGAATCCCCTTCGTCCAGCTGGGTTTTTACCCCGTTAGTTACAACCCGGTTAAAGGGATCGCTAGGGTGTACACGGATGTAGATATCGAACTCACCTGGGATAACACAAAGACGTTCAACATGGATGAAAGATTGAAATCGAGGCATTTCGAAAGTTATTACAGCAACGTGTTCTCCAATTGGGCGGGATTTGAAACAAACTACGAGGATGAATTGACTGCTAGAAGTAAAACAACCAGAGGACCCAGCGGCTGTGAGTATCTGATCATCACGGATCCGTTGTTCATCGATGCAGCCAACACCCTGGCAAATTGGAAGTTGGAAAGGGGTATCGATACCAATGTTGTGGATACGACCGAGACGGGTAACACTTCATCCGAAATAGCTAGCTATATCCGCGATGCATACAACACCTGGACCCCGGCACCTTCCTACGTACTGTTACTCGGAGATGCGGAGAATATTGCTACCAATTATAACAACACGCATCCATACCACGGAACCGCGACTGGAACGGACCTTTGGTATTACACTTTGGACGGCTCAGATTACTACCCAGATATGTTCTATGGAAGGATACCGGTGGACACCCAATTCGATGCAGATAATTTCATAGGAAAGATCGTGGATTACGAGGTCGACCCACCTTACAACAGCAACTACTACAGGAACGTGTCGGTAGCCGCTTATTTCCAAGATCCAGGAGGAGATGGCTACGAAGATCGTCGTTTCGTGAGGACAGCGGAAGAGATCAGAGATAACCTCCATAATTTCACTTATTACAACGTTTCGAGGATCTATTGTACGGATGCCTCGATAGATCCTACTAATTATAATGATGGAACGTATGCGAACGGGCAGCCACTGCCAGCAGATCTACTTCGTTCCAACGGCTTCGCTTGGGACGGCGATGCCGCGGACATCAAGAGTCATATAGATAACGGTTCATTCATATTACAGCACAGGGATCACGGTGCTCGAGAAGGATGGGGTGACCCGTATTTCATGATCGACGAGATAAACTCTCTAGATAACGGTGACCTGCTACCGATAGTTTACAGTGTTAACTGTCAAACTGGTTGGTTCGATCACGAGACCGATGATTCTTCAGACGGTACATCCACCGAGTCTTTCTGCGAGGAGTTCATACGCAAGGAACAAGGTGGCTGTGTCTGTGCTTTCGGTGCAACCAGGGTCAGCTACAGCGGATATAATGATTACCTTACCAAGGGATGGTACGATGCTCTTTGGCCCGAGTTCGACCCCTCGCTAGGCAGCTCTACGCCCATGTATACCGTGGGAGAAATCTGCAATTACGGAAAGAGCTACATGGCGGATACCTGGGGAGACAGCTGGGGATATGAAGAACTAGAATTCGAGATCTTCCACGTCCTGGGTGATCCGACAATGGAGGTGTGGACCGAAGAACCAGGGACTATGACGGTTTCTCACCCATCATCATACCCGTCCGGTACCACGCAAGTTGTAGTGAACGTAAGTGAAGACGATGCCTTCGTCTCTCTGGTCCAAGACGGTCAGATCATAGGGACAAATCATTCATCCGGCGGTCAAGCGATAATAAACGTTAACCCACTGGTAGGAGGTATTGTGAACGTCACGGCCACAAAGCACAACTTCCGACCCTACAGGGGCAGCATAATCGTTCCCTCTGGAGACCACGATATTGCGGTAAAGAATTTGAACGTACCTTCGAACAACGTAGCAGGAGATCCGATCAATGTCGACGCGGACATATACAATATGGGGACCAGCGACGAAACCAATGTTGAAATTCAGTTAAAGGTAGATGGTGCGATCGAGAACACCACCACCATCGCATCCATACTATCGGGTGATATAGAACCCGTAACACTTTCCTGGGCCCCGACTTTCGGTGGAGACTATTTCGTTGAGATGTACGCCGTGCCCGTGGCCGATGAGAACATCACGTGGAACAACGTAAAGAACGATACGGCGCATGTAACCGCCTATCCTGATATCTGGGTGGACCCGAAAGGATTCGATTTCTCACTGGTTAAAGGAGATATAGGAACGGACACGCTGACGATATATAACGACGGTCTCGCCGACCTGGATTACGAAATTACCACGCTCCAAGGTGGAGAGACGGTATTCGATGATTTCCCGACATCAGGAACTTTCGACTCTAATATATGGGATACGGCAGGTCTCAGCGGTACACCGGAAGTGGATGATGTAGGTGTGTCAGAACCCTCAGAGCCGTACTCCATGAGATTGAACGGCGATGGAGACACCGTGCCTTCGGTAGTATACGATACGACTACATCCGATACCATAGATTTCTCTTTCTATTACGAACTCGGAGGCGGTGGTGAAGCTCCAGATTCAGGAGACAGCCTCACACTAGAATATTACACATCCAGCGGTACGTGGACTGAAGCATGGAGTACCGCAGGTGATGGAACACTACATTCCACTTACGATTACACGGAGTTCTCAATCACAAATGCAGATGCTTACCACGCCAACTTCCAATATAGATTCGTCAGTGTTGGAAGCGGCTCAGGCTACGACGATTTCTTCGTTGACGATATCACATTTGACTATTCGGTCCCGATAACCGACGGATGGCTGCAGTGCGATCCTTACAACGGAACGACCTCACCGCTTTCCAGCGGGACGGTGGACGTGACAGTGGATTCGGGCACTTTAGACCCTGGATACCATCAGGAGAATATAACCATAGCGAGCAACGACCCCGATACGGATATTATTCTGGTTCCAGTCAACGTTACGGTCCTTTCAGCAGGACACGACATAAGCGTGACTGATATGACCGTAGAAGGGCCTGATGAAGCGGGACACACCCACTGGGTGAACGGAACAGTTCTCAATCAAGGTCAGAACGACGAGACAAACATAGAAGTTCAATTCCTGGTAGACGGCGTTCTTGAAGACAGTACTATTATCGCCAGTCTCCTTTCATCACAGCAAGATACGGTCCACTTTACATGGATACCTTCTTTAGCGGGTAATTATACGTTAACACTTTACGCAGTACCGGTAACCAACGAGAACTCCACATCTGATAATTGGTACAACAAGAGCAAAGAGATATTCGCCAACCCGAATATAGTGACTACACCATCATCATTTGAATTCGCGATGCCTACTAATTCAACAGATACTGACACTTTGACAATCGAGAATGATGGACTAGCACCACTCGATTGGGAGATAGCAGTCTCAGGTCCTCAAGGTGTTGTTATAAACGAGTTCTATGGAGGAGACCCGGATTCAGTAGAATTGTACAACTACGGTCCGGCAGTCGACATGTCCGGTTGGCGGTGGTACTGGCAGGATGAAAGAGGCTACTGGGGCAACTATACGATACCTGCTGGATTCACACTGGGTTCTCAGAGTTTTGTCATAATAGATGAAAGCAGTGGTACGAATAATCAAACACATCTGTTCATGAATTCCAACATGATGTGGTCACCCGGTTCCAGCGGTGGAATGGCAGGAGGTCTTTATGATGCAAGCAATAATCCAGTAGATTATTTCAGAACCTCTGGCTCAACGGACCCACCACCGACGGGTCACTGGTATGCACCTGATATAAGCGGTATGACCAGCACTTACGATGTCGGATACAGAAACTGTGATCAAGATACCAATTGTGGTGATGACTGGACGGCTTCGAGCACGTACTCAAAGCTTGCACTCAACCCAGGACAGACAGGAGTCAGCGGGGCCACCGCGAGCTGGCTCTCGGTTTCGCCCACTAACGGCACAACAGATGCACTGAGCGAAGATTATTCCACCTTGACAGTGGACACATCGGGACTAACTAACGGTTTCTATCGGACCAATCTGACGGTACTCACTAACGATCCGGACCCAGGGCAGGACAACTTCAAGATACCTGTGAATCTAACTGTAACCGATCTAACGAGCACTCAGTTATCCCTGAGTTCCGGTTGGGAGTTCGTATCTTCCCAGATAGTTCCGGACGACACATCGATAGTGAACATACTAGAGGACGGAACAAACGGCATCTCGGGAAGCTACGACAAGGTGATGTACTACGATGCCACGAACAAGGAATGGAGGACCTACGTACCCGGCAGAAGTTCACACTTCAACGACTTGGATATCTGGGACGAGGACATGGGTCTATGGCTCCACATGACCGGTGCGGACACGCTGACGATAGAGGGATATCAACCGACAACAACAGCGATAACGCTTCAGCCGGGTTGGAACATGGTGGGTTATCCGTCTGCTACCGATCAGTTGGCCAGCAACACCCTGCCGGCCGAGGTGACAAAGATCGGAGTTTTCAACGGCGCCATGCAGTACAACGTCGAATACATCTCGGACCTATCGACTTACACAATGACCGCGGGAGAAGGTTACTGGGTCTACAACGGTGCTGACTACGGCGTGCAGTGGAACGTGGACTACTGAGCACGAAACAAAAACCTTTCCAAAACCTTTTTATCTTTTCTATCTTTCGAGCATTCTGTGTTAGCATGGAACTCGTAGAATGTGTACCGAATTTCTCAGAGGGTCGTGACAGAGGCGTCATAGACGAGATCACAGGAGAGATAGAGAGCGTTGAAGACGTCGAACTGAAGGATATCGACATGGGAGCGGATATGAACAGGACGGTTGTCACCTTCGTCGGCAGTCCAGATGGAGTTAAAGAAGCCGCCTTCAGGGCGATAAAGAAAGCATCAGAGATCATCGATATGAGCAAACACAAAGGAAGTCACCCGCGTATGGGTGCCACGGACGTGTGCCCCTTCGTTCCAGTTAGCGGAGTCACCATGGAGGACTGCGTCGATATCGCCAAAGAGGTCGGTGAAAGGGTCGGTGATGAGTTAGGCATACCAGTTTACCTTTATGAGGAAGCAGCGACGGAGGAAAAAAGGGAGAATTTAGCCACCGTACGGAGCGGGGAATACGAAGGTCTGGAGGAAAAACTGAAGGATCCGGAGTGGAAGCCAGATTTCGGATCTGCGGATCACACGGACACAGTCAAGAAGAGCGGTGCGACCGTCATCGGTACAAGAGAGTTCCTGATAGCCTACAACATAAATCTCAACACCCGACAGACCAAGATAGCCTGGGACATCGCATTCGACATCAGGGACAGGGGCAGGGCCAAGAGAGGCGGGAGTCCAGATAATCATTACTGGAAGGGAGAAGTCGTTAGATACGAAGAAGGTAAATTCCCATGCGGTGAATGTGATTTCATCGCTGAAAGTTTTGCCGAGGTCCACGAGCACACGGAAAAAGAGCACGGATACTGTCTGGAAGATCTTCTCATAGAGTACTACGATTACGACATCGAAAACCTAGAGGGCAAAGCGGTGAAGAAGAAAGGCAAGTTCGATCACTGTAAGGCTATCGGCTGGTACGTGGATGATTACAAACGTGCTCAGATATCTATCAACCTAACCAATTACAAAGAAACGTCGATCCACGCCGTTTACGACGAGGCGAAAAGGTTAGCCAGGAACATGGGTGTGGAGGTAACGGGAAGCGAGATCGTCGGCTTGGTACCATACAAAGCACTGCTGGACAGCGGTAAGTACTACCTTAAGAAGCAGAACCAACCAACCGGTATACCAGAGCAGGACATAATCGAGATAGCGATTCAATCACTAGGACTCAGAGACGTGTCCGAATTCGATCCAGACGAGAAACTCATCGGAGGGCCGGTCGTAAAAGAGGAAGACCTGATCGCTGTGAGAACCGATGAGTTCATACACGAAGTATCAAGGGACTCTTCGACACCTGGAGGAGGCAGCATCGCAGCGCTCTCGGGTTCCTTGGGGGCCGCATTAACTTCCATGGTATGCAATTTGAGTACCGGCGGAAGGGGTACAGAGGAACAGGACGAGGTCCTGATGCCCGCTGCGGAAAAAGCGCAGGAACTGAAGGACGAACTGCTGAAAGCCGTGGATGAAGACACCAATGCATTCGACGATTACGTGGCCGCCAAACAGATGCCGAGATCGACTTCGGAAGAGAAGAAGAGGAGAAAGAAGGCCATGGAAGAGGGTCTGAAACACGCCGTCGAAGTACCCATGGATACTGCCAGGTTGTCCGCAGAGGTGTTCGATATCGCTATGAAAGCTGCGGAACACGGTAAATCCAGCGCTGTCAGTGACGCACTGGTGAGTGCACTGATGGCACATTCCGGGGTATTGGGCGGGATCGCAAACGTCAAGATCAACCTCAAGGACCTGGACGACCATGAGTTCATAGAGGAAAAATTAAAAGAGTGTGAAGAGTTGGAAAAAGAATCTAAGGAAAAATTAGAAAAGATTATTAAAACCATCGAACCTAAGTTATCACCATAACAATGGCATATATCATCGATAAAATACTGGAAGGAAAACCCTTTTTCATATCTGAAAACAGATTCATCGACGTTTTAGAGAAGGCATCGGAAGTTCTAGAAGCGGAGAACTTAGTTGAGAAGAGCTGGGATGAGTTCCTGGTGGTCGGCGACACCCATGGGGACCTATCCGCCACGGTACAAGCGGTGCAGTACGGCATGGATAATCACATACCGGCGATATTTTTAGGGGATTACGTGGACAGAGGTGATGAACAGCTGGAGAATTTGATTTTCCTGCTGTCATTGAAGATAGAGCATCCCAGCAGCATAATATTACTCCGCGGTAACCATGAAACTCTGAAGATGAATCAATACTACGGGTTCAGGGACGAGCTCTTGGAACATTTTCCAGAGAATTTTTTCGACGTGATAATAGGACTTTACGAACTGCTGCCCGTGGCGGCCGTGATCAATGATGGATATTTTATGGTGCACGGAGGCATTCCTTCATCCATCGAAAACATCGATGAGATCAAAGATCTCAGCCTTTCAGATGGAGCCTACGATGAACTGCTGTGGAACGATCCCACGGAAGAAGAGGATGGATTCGCTTACAACAACCTCAGGGGCATCGGCCATCTATTCGGAAAGACTGTCTTCGACGATTTCTTAGAGAAGAACGACATGGAGATGGTCTTTAGAGCACATCAGGCCTTCGAAGACGGCTATAGGTACTTTTTCGACGATAAACTCTTATCCCTCTTTTCAGTCCCCGATTACAGAGACGAGAACGATGCCAAATTCTGTAAAGTCTCCGAAGACGGCGTAGAGTTGATAGATATCTCTAAAGAGTGAAGACATCTATTTTCTATATAGAAGATAGATTCAATTATAGATAGAAATAAATAT
>JAWOBZ010000100.1:0-24374 GCA_046484045.1 Thermoplasmata archaeon
CATCTCATTCTCAGAAGGATTATCCAATCTTTTCAAGATGATGGTATCGTCTTTACCAAATACAATGAAGGTGTCACCTTCCTTCAAATCCATCTCATCCCTGAGTTCTTTAGGCACTACGATTTGACCTTTAGATGACAGTCGTGTTATGAAAACTCCACTCATCAAAATAAGTAAGATTCTCTTACTAAATGAGGGCTCCCCAAGGCTAAAGCCGTTGGGGTATCCCTTATGGTTGACTAGCGAAATCGTTTAGAGAAGTTTGAGGAGTTCCAGAACTAGAGTGTAACATTTTTGATATAGCTAGTGAATTACTAGGAATATTTGTGTAGTGGTGAGATTGTGATTCATTTATGTAATGTTCCACTGCATCAGGTGTAACTTCTCCAATTGGTCTGAAAAATTTACCGCTAGACCATAGGCGTTTTTCATGATATCCTTTTAGCTCTGGGAAGACCCTTCTGAGTTCTCTTGAACTAGCGCCCTTCAAATATTGAATTACTTGTGCAATAGATTGTGAAGGGCGGTGTTCTAAGAAGATATGAACATGGTCTTCCTCCGCACTCAGGGCATGGATCTGAAAATCATGCCTATCAGCGATAGAATAGAATATCGTTTCCAATTGCTTTCGAATATCTTCCCTTTGGAACATCCGAAAACGTTTATACGGGACAAGCACTACATGATACAGGCTTCGGCCAAAGCCGTGGCTATATGAATATATTTGCGACATATTTTCGAGACTCCTGGCGGTACCTAAAGCGCCCCGCAGGGGCGCGCCGCCACCTCGAGAATATGGATTCTAAAATAATAAAATTTGCTAGTACAGCGCGTGAACGCCCTGTATCCCCAAACCTAAAAGGTTGGGGAATTAGGGCTAGGCAAGTTTATTAATATTGTTATTGTTCTCCAATTCCCTTTTCAATCTGCCCAACCGATTTGCTATCGAAGAATTCACATCGAGTTTATAGAGTTGGGTGTTTTGATACTTTCTGCTTTTCTGGATGATAGAAAGTCCTTCCAAAATATCCCATCTTCTGTAAAGAGTGCTCTTAGATACTCCAATCTCATTAGCAAGGTCTGTTCTTGAATAATCCATAACTGGATTCACCAGCAGGAATTCCACTACCTTTGCCATCGAATTACTCATCAACAATTCCAGTGTCATCTATTTTCACTATAGGGCAACACATTTAAATTATTTTGTCCCTATACAACATGGAATATGGTAAAAGATCCGAAGGAGATTGCGGAAAAGATCGATAAGATAGCAGAAAAAAAATCACGGTAAAGGAGATCTGACAAAAGCTCTAATCGAGTCAAGACTAGAGGAAGACATGGAAGAAGATATCGAATGGGGTCTTTACGGAGAATACTGATCATTCCTCTTCCCACAACTCTTCACGGACCTTTTTTATAGTCTCTACCATTTCTTCTTTGGTTATACCCCTTTCCTCACAGATCCGACCAAATTCCTTGGAATAAAGGGTAAGGGTATATCTCCTAACCATATCCCGGATATACTCGGACCTTGACCCATATCCTCTTCTCTCCACAGACCTATCGATACGTTCTAATTCTTCTTGAGTGAATTGAACCCCAACAGGAACCATCTTTGACATAGATGTATATCAAAAGATCAACATAAATAGGTTATGGGCTAATAAATTATAAATCACAGTAATCCATAAATTAGAAAGATGGATGAAAAAGAAAAGTCCGACTTGAAAGAACTAGTCCAATCACTTAAGAAAGAGATCGAAGAAAAAGATATCGATGAAATACATTCCGAAGTCGAAGAAAAGGCCGATAAACTGGCAAAAAAGAAGTATTCAGATTGAATCAAAATCCACAAAAACCCCATCTTCCCTTCTCTTCTTGAGCATCTTTATGAATTCATCCCTAGACATCCCTTCCTGCTCCCTCGCATTTTCGATCTTTTTTTTCACTTCGTCAGAGAGCTCCTTTTCCTCCATAATCACACATATTAACCCTACTATATGTATCCTATCATCCACAGAACGTAAATGATAAATTCCACAAACCATCTATCGTGATACCATGAAGAGGTTATCGGAAGAAGCTCTGAATATAATCGAGGAGGGAAAAGAGCAAATAGAAAAGGACGAAGGCCAAACACTCCTACAAGTGAAAGAAGAATTAGAGTCATACACCAAATACATTCACGAGAAGGCAGAAAATAGAGAAGAACATATTTCGCTGGAAGAATATGGGAAAAGGGAAGGATTGAGATAACCATAATTCGAAAATAATAATCCGATAAATCTAGATTTCATCCAACGGGATGTATTCGTCTTTTTCCTTTTGAAACCTCTCCCACCTTGTTTCTATTATTTCTTCTAAGTCCAATTTCATTATATTTTCCGTTAACGATGAATTCATAATACCACCCTACAATCAACAAATCCTTAATCAATTTTCCCCCTTCGAAACCCTAAAATAATCCCTCCACCATCCAACAATCAAGGAGAAGATAGATATGATCGGAAAATTACCTGAAGATGTGCTGGAATCATTCTTCGAGACGATACCAATCGAGTTCTCGATAGTTGACAAGAACGACAAGGTCCTGGCCTGGAACAAGCACGAAACAAGGATATTCAAAAGACCCGAAGGTGTTCTCGACAGAAACGTCCGCAACTGCCACCCGAAGAAGAGCTTGGACAAGGTGGAAACCATACTGCAGGAGATGAAGGACGGAGAGAGGGACAAAGCGAGGTTCTGGATAGACCTCCCCATAGGACCGAACGAAGAAAAGGAAAAAGTGATGATCGAGTACTACGCACTTAGAGACGGCGACGGGAACTACCTTGGCTGCCTAGAAGCTTCTCAGAACGTAGAGGATATTCGATCTCTAAGCGGTCAGAAACGTCTGTTGGATTGACGATACCCGCCTCCCTCCCGACGATAGAGGATCTATCCATGACCTGAAATGATGCAATTATGCTATAGATAAAAGGTGCCCCACCATCGAGTACCTGGTGAAGGCAACCGCTGAAACATCCACGATCAGATGAATGATTGCTATCTGAAGCACGCTTTTCGTTTTTTTGTACAGGAATATATAACCCACTGCGATCACCATCTGGGTGGCAAAATATATCTGAGAAAGAGGGAACACACTTTCGGATTCGAACAGGAATTTACCCCAGAATAGGGCGTGTATCATCCCGATAAAAACGATGTAGAACAAGAACCCGATCGCTATGGAAACGTATCTTTTGACTCCCTCGTCGAAGTAGTTGGCCCAGGAATCGAAAACGTAGAGCCATGACAACTGCTCCATGAAAGCGTTGACGGGAGCCCAGATAACCAAAGTCAGAAAGAATCCCAACCGATAGATATCTTCCACGGGTTCGTATATGAAGTAACCGATCACCAACCTCCCGCCCTCGATGGCTAGTAAAGATAAAAACAGATAGTTCCAAAAATTATCCGGGATCCGATAATCCAGCGTCCCCTTCCTCCACTTCACCACACCGACGCAGAACACGATGTAGTAGATCAACAAGGGTATCAACGCACCGCTCAGATCAAAGAAAAAAGAGCAGATCAAAGGCAGGACCAACGCAGTGATCACCGCCAGCAAAAGATCAAGCCGTTCTGGTTCGAAGTTACCGCCGAATTCTTTACTCATCCAAATACAAAAATTACGATTCGGATTTATATCTTTACATCACATGTGCGAATATTTTATAAGGACATCTTCATAACCCGATACGACATGAAACTCATAATCGCCAGGCACGGACAAACACAAGAAAACATCGAGGGTATCCTGCAGGGTCACCTACCGGGCACGCTCTCTAAAAAAGGTATCCGACAAGCCAATAAACTCGCCGAGAGGTTGAAAAAAGAAAACATAGACCACATCTACTCCAGCGATCTAGCCCGTGCAGCCGACACCGCTCAGATAATAGCGGAATTCCATCCAAAGGTTCCCTTAAAATTCACGGAAAAACTCAGGGAGAGGGATGCCGGGGAACTACAGGGTATGAATCTGAAAGGTAGGGACTGGCTGATCAAGGATCCAGTTGGAGGGGAGACGGTACAGCAGCTCTACGATAGAGCGAATGACTTTCTCAACAAGATAAAGGAAAACCACCCGAACCAAACTATTCTGCTGGTATGCCACGGAGGTATCGGTAAAGCACTATACGCCGCGATCAAAAACCAGGGCACACCGCACATCAAAGCTACCCACGACCTGAAGAATGCCAGCATCACCATAATCAAGATAGAGGATGACTACGAGATCATTTCTTTCAACGATGTTGAGCATCTGAGTTGAGAGGTTTAGAAATCTATTTAAACTACTAAAACGATAGTATACATCGAGTGAACATCATGCTGGGTGTTACGGTGATATATCCCTGTATGGTTCCTACAGAATGCCCGTAAAAAACCAGGGTATGCTATACACCGATGCGATGATGTAACCAAGGGAAGTCGGGGTATCCGACCCATCGGATCGAAAGAGGGTTATCCTTTTTTGAATCCTCCTCATCCCAAACCCTTTCGGGATTCGATGTTGAACAAGGGGACTCGGGTGGTGTAATAGGGTGATGTTCACCCACGTCCTTTTTTACCGAAAGATATTAAATCCAGGTTCGTTAATTGAAAGCACGATGAAAGATGTAGAAGAGGTCATCAATGGATTCATCGAAGACTACGACGAAAACCCACAGGGGTGGTCCTACTGGATAGACCGTTCAGGAGAGTTCCACAATATCTACGTTTTGAACCAGGGCAAGGGATACTTCCTCAAGGTCGATTCGATATACACGGCAAACCCAATGGGCGTGGGTACCAAGGTGAACATGGAGGAAAGGATCTCCGATAAAAAGATGGGTGATTTCGGTTTCAGAAGGTTCACGGAATCCGAGCTGGAGAACTTCATGTACATCTTCAAGAATCATGAGGAACCGGAGAAAGAAGCCCACAAGATGATGCAGAAAAAACTCAAAGAAAAACCGCGCAGATTGGACGGCATGTCGGGGGGCGAACTCATGATGCTCGGTCCTTTCAACAGGGGAACTCCCTTCAAAAACGAGGATGAAAGTGAGCGGTACTCTGACGTGGATAAACGACTTAAAAAAGAATTAAGGCGGAGATTTTACAGGGAAAAGCCCATGTACAGATAAGGTTCACTCTTCCTCTATATTATCTACCTTTTTCATATCGACCAGGTATTTTTCAATTTTGGCAAAGTCGTCCTTTTTCAAACCTGCTTCCTTCATCACCTTGACCATAAACTTCTTGTTTTCCTTCAATGCAGTGATGACGACATCTCTCAACATACCGACGATGTCTTCCTCGTCCTCCCGAATCTCCAGGATCTCCTCCTTCAACTTTTCCAATTCTTCCACTTTCTTTCCGATCTTCTCTTCTTGTTTCATGGCCATGACTAGGTATCTTTCCTTCTCTTTTTCCAATTTGTTGGCCAGGTCCACGAGTTCTTCTTTTTCTTCTGCCATAGTAAAACCTCCACTCTAATTTTTTACGATCATCTTCTCTGCGAGTGATTTAAAAGCCTCTTCAACGTTCTCACCGGTTTTAGCACTTGTGAGATGGTATTCTTCGTCGTACTTTGATATGATATGCTCTATTTCATCTTTATCCACTTCGATCTCGTCTTTTAAATCCACTTTGTTACCTAAGAATACTATTTTAGCATCAGGATTATTTTTTTTAACTACATCCAAGAGTCTATCGATCCTGTCCAGGGTGTTCTTTCTGGTTAGGTCGAACACGATCAGGGCACCTTCGACTCCTTTCAGCGTACTGTGAACCAAGATGTTGAAGCTGTCCTGACCCAATAGATCCCATATCATCAATTTAAGCTCCTTTCCTCCGACGTTCATCTCCTTTTTTACGACCTTTGCACCGATAGTGGTTATGTACTTGTCGTCGAACATATCGAATACGAAACGTCTAACCAAAGATGTTTTACCCACCGCCGGGTCACCTAAAAGAGCAATTTTCTTTATAATAGTCATGGACATCGTTTTTAACGAATGATAATCAAGACGATATTAATAAGTTTCTGATTTATATCATTTAATAGGACCGCCAATATATTTAGAATCCAACATAGGCAAAATATTTAATCCGTTAGTATTTTTAATAGACCATGAAGATAATACCGGATACCAGCGTGATAATAGACGGTAGAGTTACCGAGAAGATAAGGGCGGGGGAGTATCCAGATTCGGAGATCATCATATCAGAAGCCGTTCTAGGTGAGCTCGAGGCACAGGCTAACAAAGGTCAGGAGATCGGCATGAGCGGGTTAGAGGAGATCAGGGAACTGAAAAGACTCGACGACGAGGGCAAGATCCGATTGGTGTTCAAGGGTGAGAGGCCGACGTTGGACCAGATCAAACTGTCCCCGGGCGGAGAGATAGACCACATGGTTAGAGAGCTGGCATCGAAGGAGAATGGTACACTGTTGACCAGCGACCTAGTTCAGGCTGAAGTAGCGTCTGCAAAAGGGATTGATGTGGAATACCTGAAAAAGAGCGAGAAGAAAGTCGGGGAGTTACAGATACTGGATTTCTTCGGGGAGAACGTCATGTCCGTACATCTCAGGGAGAACATAAGACCTAAGGTGAAAGCCGGAACACCAGGAAGCATAGAATTAAAAACATTAGACAGAGATATTCAAACCGAAGAGGAACTGAGGGCAATCGCGAGAGAGATAATCGAGACCGCCAAGAGGTCTCCCGACGGTTTCATAGAAATGGACAAAGGAGGTGCCACCATCGTTCAGCTGGAGGATATGCGAATAGTCATCGCCAGACCTCCTTTCTCGGACGGCTTCGAGATAACGGCGGTCAGACCCGTCGCGGATGTCACCATAGACGATTACAAACTCTCAGAAGAACTGAAAGAGAGGCTGACTCAGAAGCAGAGAGGTATCCTACTCGCAGGAGCTCCCGGTGCTGGCAAAAGCACGCTGGCAAAGGCCGTCGGCGAGTTCCTTAAAGATCAGGATTACATCGTCAAAACAATGGAGGAACCGAGAGATCTGTTGGTCTCGGACGATATAACCCAATACACCTCTCTCGAAGGAGACATCGCGGATACTGCAGACGTACTGCTGCTCGTTAGACCGGATTACACCATCTATGACGAGGTTAGAAAGACACCACATTTCAAAGTGTTTGCCGATACGCGGATGGCGGGGGTCGGGATGATAGGGGTCACCCACGCCAACAGGGCCATCGACGCTCTCCAGCGGATGATCGGAAGGGTCGATCTTGGGATGGTACCGCAGGTAGTGGACACCATCATCTTCTTGGAAGAAGCCGAGATAAGGAAGGTCTACGAGATCAAGTACACGGTGAAAGTACCCGTAGGTATGACCGAAGAGGACCTAGCAAGACCGGTTATCCAGGTGATAGACTACCAGAGCGGTGTCAGCGAGTACGAGATCTACACCTACGGCGAGCAGATAGTCGTCATGCCGGTAGATGAAAGCCAGGTACGCAAGAACACCGTGAGGGAGTTCGCTGAAAAGAGGATCGAAGAAGAGATCGAAAGGTACGTACGCGGACCTGTAGAAGTCCAAGCTCTGTCGGATAATTCGATCAAGGTTTTCGTTCCAAAGGACCAGATACCAGCTATCCTCGGTACGGGTGGAAAACGGATCTCCAGCATAGAAAAGGAGCTCGACCTGAACATAGATGTTCGTTCTTACGACGAGAAAGCGGAGAGAGAAGTGGACAGATCAAAAGCCAAGCCGGTGAACGTTTACCACGATAGGGATAAGATCGTTATCGAAGTCGGCGAGCACCACAGTGGGGACAAGGTGGACGTCTTGGGTGACAGCGAGTACCTGCTGACCGCAACGGTGGGTGGAGACGGTACCATCAAGATAAGAGAGGGGACCGAGGCTGCGGATAAACTCCTGGACGCGATAGATAAGAGGAAGGGAATCAGGATAGTTTGAACGGTTCTCATTTTCTTGAAAGGAATTATATACCCATCTTATATATGGGGATCCAGTGATCGTTCATGACTATAGGTCTCGTCCTTCTCTTGGTTCTAGCCGTCGTATTATTCTCCGTGGTCGCATTTCGTACTTCTTTTTATATCGTACAGCCCCATGAAGCCGGTATACTGATAGTTCTCGGTAACTACAGAGGGACGCTTCCACCGGGGGTTAACATCGTACCACCGTTCATCTCTATGGTGGATACGGTCGACCTCAGAGTCCAGATGCTCACCCTTCATATCGATGGAGCTCCGACGAAAGATAGAAAACGGGTCAAGATGGAAGCCACGTTGTACATTAAAGTCACCAGCGCAGAGAGGGCTTATTTCGAGGTAGAGGATTACAGGAAAGCCGTGTACAGGTTGACAAGGATCACCATCGATAAATTGATCTCGGACATGGATCTCGAAGATGTTATCTACGGACGAACTAAGATAAGTTCTAAGGTCAAGCAGATGGTAAACGAACAATCTGAAGGATGGGGTGTACAGGTTGACAATCTCGAGGTTCACAAGATACAGGAATATGAAGAGCGCAGAAGGGGTTGAACACGGTATATTTCAATGAACATCTATATAGACAGGATTTTTTCACACCAATCCCTTTCCCCACCATCATCCAAAACGGCTCGATCCAGTTATCTATCCAAAGGGATGATGAACTTGTAATCTGTATAAATCTTTTGATTCCTGCATAGAAATAAAAGACAGTAGGAAGATCGTTTTGCTTCGTGAGTCGGTACGAGGATCGATACAAGGCGGTACCGAGAGCTATCCATCGGACCCCGCCTCCTTCTCTTCCTGGGTAATCTTCTTAGCCATCAGGTAGACGGTTCCAATAAATGAGCTCACGCGGTCACCCCCTGTGCGGAAGGATCGAAGTCTGAGAGGATGTTCTCCGCTTCTCGGATGTGATAGACGCTGTAGCCCACCACGACGACTAGCAGCCCAAAGATTCCGATTATCAGGTATATCACAGCCATCCCGGCACCCGATCCAGTACCTACCAAATTACCGAATACTAAGGACAGAGAACCCCCTTCAGACATGGCCGGTTCGAAATAACCGTCGGCCATGGGTCCCGAGATCAAGGAAGCGATCGGTATCGATGCTTGAGCGATGAACCTTCTCGCAGAGAACACCTTTCCCTGTATGTCCGGCTCTACCTTGGACTGCCAGAAAGATTGACTGCATCCTCCGGTGATGCTCATAGAGAACAGCATCACGAAGCTGCCCACCCCCCAGATGATCAAACCCGTGCCCAGCCCCATAAGGAACACGCCGAAGATCGAGCTGGCACCCATGCCCAGGAAGATACCCCTGATCTTGTTCTTCGGGCCTCCCCAGACAGCTAGGACAAGTCCGCCCAAGATACCGCCTACACACGCTATACTCTGAACACCGGCGAGCACGTATTCACTTCCTCCGGTCCTAGCCAGCATCATGGGAGCCCGTAGTGTGTTTCCGATCTGAAAGAACACGTTGATGGCCAGGAAGACCAAAAGCAGTCCCATCAGTGACCTTCTTTTATAGATATATTTGAACCCAAAGAGCATCTCGTTCCAGATGTTGGATACGCTCTTATCTCCCACCTCACTCTTCTTGGGCTGTGGTACTTGGATGAACAGCAGAGTTCCGATTGCAGCGGTGAAGGTGACGATATCGATGATAAGTATGCCCTTAATACCGATGATGCCGAGGAAAGCGGCTGCAAGCACGGGACCGAAGAGGCCCGAAGTCGTTCCAGCCATGGAGAGCAGTCCGTTGGCCCTGGCATAGTTCTCTTTCTTCACCATGAGACTTATAGAAGCCGAGAAGGCTGGGAATTGAAACGCTCCGAAGAATCCGGAGAAGGCACCGAGTATGTAAAGGTGCCAGAGCTCGAGACCGCCCACTAGGAATAATATGAATATCATAATGGTGGCGATACCTGCCGCGAGATCGCTGAGTATCATGGTCAGCTTACGATCCCACCTATCGACGAGTACACCCGCTAGAGGAGTCGCTAGAAGCAGCGGTGTGAAAGTCACAAATCCGAATATCGCGAAGGGCGTTGCTTCCCCGGTCTTCATCCAGATCCAGATCATCAGGGCGAAGTTGGTCATTATGCTGCCGAGTATAGACACCAGCTGACCAGCCCACACGACCAGGAAAGCGGTCATCCCTTCGGGTTTATCGATTTTTTTTCTTGTTCCCAGTGACCACATCGAGATCCCTCTTTACTTATTTAAGGGAGTCCAGTCCTCTTACTAGGTCCGAGAACACGTTCGGATACAGGCACATTCCTTTTTTTTCTGTGTTTTTTATCATTTTTATCACAAGATTAGCAAAGACCGAGATATATTTATACTTAGTTCAATATATAAATAGATAAGCTCAAATCGAGGGTGAAAAGCTTCAACTTCCAGGTTGAAACAGAGAGGGCCAGTGGTAATTTATTAATATGTGTAAAAACATATATTTATAGAACTACTACAGACAAAAAATCAAGTCGAAGCCGAAAATAATTTTATGTTTTAACTCATTTACATGATCAGATGCAGTACGAATTTGACGAAGAAGATTATCTACACGGAAGGATACTCTACCAGGATTCTAAAAAATTTACTGATAAGGAAAGAGGTAAGATCAGGTTGAGTGGGATCGCTTTCATCGCCATGGGTATTATCATGCTTGGTTTTGCGTTCTGGACCATGAACGAGAACTTCAAACTCGGGATCTTTTTAGCACTATTCGGTGCGTTCCCCTTGATCATCGGATACTTTGTGTACAGACAGAAGGTCGTCCGTTTCAAAGTGTACGAAACGGGTCTCAGGTTCAGTAACGAATCCATCGATTTCCTCCCTTTCCGGGAGATAGAAAGAGTGGAGATCAGGCAGGGGAGAAGATGGAAAACACCCTACTTGGTTATCGTGTGTAAAGATGGAGGTGAGTATATTATCGCCGGTGGATCGATGAAACACGTTCATGAGATCCCTGAGAATTACAAAAAGGCATCTAGAGCCATACAAAAGAAACTTTTAGAAGTAAATCCAGGTGCTGAAAAACACGAAGTGATATGGGACGTCTACAATCTAGAGTGGACCGAAAGGGCTAACAGACGGCTCCCCGAGGGCCGATTTGGTTTCGGAACGATCCCCAGGATGAAGATAAGCGAGAAGGTATTGAAGGAAGGGAGGGATAAGGTGACCGAGGACGATGTGATAAGATTCAAATAGATAACCCAAAACGCTTTTATCTAAAAACATCTCTGCCTTCAACGTGAAAACATGGAAGAAGAATGGATCGATATCGGAACCATACTGGAAGGAAAGCACACGGAAGAAGAGGTATCTATAAGAGGCTGGGTACACAGGGCCAGGAATATAGGCAGTATGGTTTTTCTCAACGTGAGAGATCCATCCGGGATCGTTCAAGTGATGGTGCACAAAGACAACTTCGATGAGGATAGATTCGATGAGATCAAAGGTCTGCTGATAGAATCATCCGTTAAAATTACGGGAGAGGTGGCAGAGGATGAAAGGGCTCCTGGAGGCTACGAGATCAGGGCTTCCGACTTCGAGATAGTCCACGAAGCAGACGTGTTTCCCATACAGGAGGATCACAGCGTGGAGCACCTGCTGGACAACAGGCATCTTTGGCTCAGATCCACCTACATGAGAGATATATTGTCCGTACGCAGCACCGTCTTCGGAGCGGTACACGAATTCTTCAGAAAGGAAGGGTACAAGGAGTTCCAATCTCCTATCCTTACTCCGCTTGCCTGCGAAGGCGGTTCGACGCTGTTCCCCGTCGATTACTTCGAAGACACCGTCTATCTCGCACAGAGCTGGCAGCTCTACGCCGAGGCCGGTATCTTCGGGCTGGGTAACATCTACACCATCGCACCGAGCTTCAGAGCGGAGAAATCCAGGACGGTCAGGCATCTAACGGAGTACTGGCACGCCGAAGTCGAAGGTCTGTGGCTGGATTACGACGACGTGATGGACCTCGGAGAGGGGCTGATCCTGCACGTCGTGAAGAAAGTGCTGGAAGAGAACAGGGACGAGCTGGAGAACCTGTTGGACGGAGAGCTGGATTACCTGGATAACCTGGAACCCCCGTTCCCGAGGTTGAAGTACGAGGATGCAGTGAAGAAACTCCAAGACGAGGGCATGGACATTGAGTACGGAGACGACTTCGGCGTTCCGGAAGAAAAGAAGCTCACGTCCATGTACGATAAACCGGTTTTCATCACTCACTATCCCAAGGAGATAAAAGCGTTCTACATGAAGAGGGACCCCGAGGACGAGTCCAAGGTCTTCGGTTACGACCTCTTAGTTCCCCACGTCGGAGAGCTGATAGGCGGCAGTGTACGTGAGACCAGCATAGAATCTTTAGAAGACAGATTGAGAGAGGAAGGAGAAGACCTGTCCATATACCAGTGGTTCTTGGATACAAGGAGATACGGCAGCGTGCCACACGCAGGATACGGATTGGGTATCGAGCGTTTGGTCATGTGGTTATGCAAATTGGAGCATATCAGGGATTCCATCGCTTTCCCGAGGACACCCAACCGTTACAGACCTTAAGCGAACACATTGGTCAAATAACAACGTATATACCACCCAAACTGTAATATACAGAGTAAAAAAATATCATATCATGGAGATATTGGAAGACGAGTTGAACCTGAGACTGCTCAGGTACTTACTCTCTGGAGAGGGAGTGCATGTGAACATCAACCAGGTATCCAAGAGACTCGATATCCATAGA
Organism: Thermoplasmata archaeon; assembly: GCA_046484045.1. Taxonomy (GTDB): domain Archaea; phylum Thermoplasmatota; class Thermoplasmata; order Halarchaeoplasmatales; family Halarchaeoplasmataceae; genus CAZHUM01. The sequence continues at coordinate 12,775 of JAWOBZ010000100.1, forward strand.
AGCACGGCAAAAAGAAAGGTTGAATCTCTTTACGAAAACAACATATTGAACAGACCTTTCTATCCGTTTCCCCATCTATACACGGAATTTCCGTTACTGATATTGGCAAAAGCGGATATGCCGAGGACCAAATCCGCTACGGAGTTCTATAAAGACGATTCTCATATATTCGCGGCGTTCTCCTGCATGGAAGGATCCTACAACACACTGCTGATAGAGTTCTTCAAGGACTTGGAATCTTATCAATCCTGGAGGGAGGATATAGTCAGGAACGAAAAGATACCTTCCAGGGAAACACGAACACCTGCTCACACGGAGATATTCAGCAACAAACTCACCTTCAAATACGAGCCTAACTGTTTTATTGAAGGTTTAAAGAAGCGGTTCAAAAAGGACGAAGAGCTCAACCTAGGAGGGATGAAGCTGGACGATACTACATTCCCGCTTTTGGAGATGCTCCTTAAAGGTGAATGTATCCGAACAAATGACTCTGCGATCAGTAGAAAACTGGGCTCCAATAGAAAGACGGTAAGAAGGAGGATCGGAACACTCCTTGAGAGCGGGGTCATCCAAGAACCAAGGTGTTTCTTTCCACACCTGCTCATTCCACCGGGTTACAACCTTGTAGTTTCTCTTATCGAAGTTAGGTCTAGAGTCAAGGAGATAAAGAAGTACATAATCAAAGACAGCAATATACCGAGAGCACTGGAGACGAGTATAGAACGATACAATTTTTTGATCTTCTTTGCCTTCGAGACGATAGAAGATTTCTTCGAATGGGGCGAGGGTTTGAATTCGATGTTCCAGGGGTCCATAGGGGCCATATCAAACACCATCCTCTCCTCCAAGATGATACACACGATCAAACCACAGAAAGTTTCCTTGGGTTTTATAGAGAGGAAACTTTGGGATCTTAAACATGAATGATTGTACACTTTGGATATTTAAAATATAGTTATCTGAAAATGTGTTTTATAGTTTGGATCGGTTTTATTCGGTTCATTCAAATCAAATAATGCAACAAAATGGCAATTAAAATAGCATCATCTTACCCAAAATACACAAAATTTCTTTGGTAAAACGTGATGGAGGTTTTTATACCACTTAAAAAATGGGGAAATCAAAGTAAAAACGAGGTGCAAAAAAAATGGAAGATAAAGGCTTCAACGCTTTTAAGATGGCCCAGGAGCAGTTCGATAGGATAGCCGATAAATTGGAACTAGACGAAGGTACTAGAGATCTTCTAAGGAATCCCTTGAGAGAGTATCACTTCAGTCTTCCTGTCAGGATGGATGACGGATCGACTAAGGTGTTCCCAGGGTTCAGGGTACAGCACAATGATGCCCGGGGACCTTGTAAAGGAGGTATCAGGTTCCATCCCCAAGAGACCATAGACACGGTTAGGGCTCTAGCGATGTGGATGACGTGGAAAACGGCCGTCGCGAATATCCCACTGGGCGGAGGAAAAGGCGGAGTTATCTGCGATCCCCATGACCTGTCGAACAGAGAGCAGGAGAATCTCTGCCGGGCGTGGATCCAACAGGTATCCAAGAATATTGGACCTATACAGGACGTTCCAGCTCCGGATGTTATGACCAGCCCCCAGCACATGTTGTGGATGATGGACGAGTACGAGAAGATCAGCGGGGGGCATTATCCCGGTGTGATAACTGGTAAACCGGTTGGAAGCGGCGGATCTTTGGGAAGAACGGAAGCTACTGGGTTCGGTGTGGTTTACGTTCTGAGAGAAACGCTGAAGCAGATGGATATGGATGTGACGAAGACGTCAGCATCAGTTCAGGGCTTTGGCAACGTGGCTCAATACGCCGTAGAACTTTTCACGGAATACGGCGGGACCGTTGTTTCAGTGTCATGTTGGGATCAGGAGGAAAGGTGTCCATTAAGTTACTATCGTGAAGGCGGTGTTGACCTAAAAGAGTTGAGGAGTATAACCGATAGATTTGGCACCGTAGATAAGGATAAAGCCCAGAAATTGGGCTACGAGATGATGGACGGAGACGACTGGTTGAAGCATCCTGTGGATATACTCATACCGGCGGCTCTTGAAAACGCTATAACCGGAGATAACGTTGATGATATACACGATAACGTGAAACTGATAGTTTCCGGAGCAAACGGTCCGATAACGCCTGAGGCCGATGAAAAACTGGCTGAAAGGGGCATCACGGTTATACCTGACTTCCTTGCAAACGCGGGCGGCGTGGTCTGCAGCTACTTTGAACAAGTCCAAAACAATCAGAACTACTACTGGCCCAAAGAAGAAGTGCTCGGTAAACTTGACAACAAGATGACGGATGCTTTCTACGAGGTTTGGGAGCTGGCTCAAAGACAGAACGTGACCGTCAGAGACGCCGCTTACATGATCGCGATATCAAGGGTCGCGGACGCCTGCAAGCTGAGAGGTTGGGTCTAGAAAGTGAGCAACCGATGAATATCAAGGAAGAAGAGATAAGAAAGGTCGTCAAAGAGATCACCGGTATCGAGCCCCCGAAAAAAGAGGATACTGGTGAGGAGAAGTATTTTAATCAATACAATGTAAAGAACCTGCTTATCCTCTCTTCTTCCTACGATTACTTTTTATTAGAAGAGGAAGGAAGACTCAGAGAACTCTTCCAAGAGAATTTTAAGTCCAGAGATTTTGGAGTGATACCGAATATTTCGCACGTAGAAGATGTGGATCGATGTTTGGAGATAATCAGCAATTCGCAGATCGACCTTTTGTTCGTGATAAACGAACCGGAAATGGATATCATAGGTCTCTCTAAAAGGGTCAAAGAAGCTGATACACAGGTATCGATGGTCGTACTCGGCAACGATACCAATGAACTGCAGGAGATATCATCTCATGCAGATGAAGACCTTATCGAAGGTGTTTTCACGTGGAACGGTGACGGTAAGATCATACTGAGCATAGTTCAATATCTAGAGGATAAGAGAAATCTGGAGAACGGGAGCTTATCGGATAATGGAAGGGCCGTACTCCTGATAGAGGATTCCATACAGCACTATTCATCCTACCTGCCCATAGTGTACGAAGAGATATGGAAGTATATGGACACGGTCTTGGAGAACGATCTTCCAAGGGAAGTTAAGATGAAGAGGTACTGGAATCGTCCTTTCTTACTGCTCGCCAAGGATATCGATCGAGGCAGGGAATACTACGAGGAATACAGGGAGAATATTGTGTGTCTGATAACCGATGATCACTGTGGAGCTCAGGGTCAGATGAAAGAACATGTTGGATTCTCTTTTGCCTTAGAGGTAGAAAAAGACGATCCGGGGATTAACGTACTTCTGCAGTCCTCGGAACCAGTAGAAGAACTACCTGAAGACAGCGGTGTACAGTTCATTAACAAGAAATCTCCAACACTGAATTCCACTATCAGTGATTTTATAAAGGGATGCATAGGGCCGCTCACTCTCGTGATCGAGAACGAACAAGGTGTGGAGATAGCGTGTGTTGAAACCATAGAAGAATTCGAGAAAGTCCTTTGGAACCTCGAGCCGGATCTTTTGGACGGGTTGTTAGAAGAAAAAGAAGTTCAAAGATGGCTGAGGGCCAGGATGGAGTACGAACTCGCGGATAGGGTGGATTCACTGACTAATATCAAGGATCCAGAGAAAAAGCGAACGAAGTTACTAAGAACTATAGAAGAGTACAAGTACGGTGTCGAAACCGATGTTATCTCAAGCTTCAAGAGCAGAGAGAAGAAACCTTCTGCAAAGATCACCAGGATCGGAAAGGGTGCCCTCGGTGGCAAAGCTAGAGGTCTGGCATTCATGGCTAAGATCTTATCGAAATATATCACGGAAGATATGTTCGAAAATCTGGATATCACCATACCGAGATCGATAGTGTTGTCCACGGATGTTTACGAGTCCTTCCTAGAGAAAAACGACCTTTTATTTCCGGATATAGAAACCATGTCTGATGACAGGATATCATCCAAGTTCATAGATTCTTCTCTACCGGCTACCGTTCTCGGTGACATCCGCTCCTTCATAAGAGGAACGAGAAAACCGATCATAATAAGATCCTCCGGAGTACTGGAGGATTCCATGGTCCAGCCCTTTGCAGGTATATATTCGTCCATGCTCCTGCCGAATGAATCTTGGGAAACGGATCTGAGATTTCAAGAAGTCTGTAACGCCATCAAGCAGGTTTATGCATCTACTTTCTTCGAAAGAGCTAGAACTTACCTGAAATCCACTACGAAGAACATCGGCGACGAGAAGATGGGAGTCATAATACAGGAGGTGGTCGGCAAGAAACATGAGAATTATTTTTATCCAACCATATCAGGAGTGGCTAAATCTTACAGCCATTACCCTTCCGGAAAGTGTAAGCCAGAGGACGGTATCGTGTATCTAGCCCTGGGTTTGGGCAAGGCCATAGTCGAGGGGGGCAACACTTACTGTTTCTGTCCCAAGCACCCCAAGGCACCTTTAACGGGCACACCCAAGGATTATATGAAGTACGCCCAGAGGAAGTTTTTCGCCATCGACCTGGAGTCGGTTTACAAAAAGATCAAGAAGGACGAAGAGACCTCGATAGTGGGACTGGGGTTGAAGAAAGCGGAAGAACACGGTGTACTTGATAAGGTGGTTTCAACTTACTCCATGGAGAACGACAGGATCTATCCAGGGACGGGATATGATGGGCCCAGGATAGTGGATTTCGCACCTATACTTAACTATGGAGATATCCCTCTGGCAAAAGCGATTCACACCCTTCTTATGATGAGCGAGATCGCTTTGGGCTACCCTGTGGAGATCGAATTCGCCGTAGATCTGAGCGACAAACCCAACACGCCGTCGGAATTGATCATCCTGCAGATAAGGAGCATGCTGTCCCGGGGAGAATCAGCGGATGTATCAATAGATGAATACGATCCCGAAGACCTGCTCTGCTACAGTGAGAACGCCTTGGGCAACGGTGTTATAGAGGGGATAACGGACATAGTGTATGTGAAATCTACGGATTTCGAGATGGAGAACAGCAGAAGAGCAGTCGGTCAGATAAGAAAGAAAAATAAAGAGTTCGTAGCTCACGATAAAAAATATCTGCTCATAGGGCCGGGGCGGTGGGGCACGTCCGATCACTGGCTGGGGATACCCGTTCAATGGAGCGATATAGCAGGAGCTAAGGTCATAGTGGAGACGCCCACAAAAGACAGGTATATCGAACCGTCACAGGGTTCACACTTCTTCCACGACATGATATCGGCTCAAGCCGGTTATTTGATCACGGAAAAGAAAGGAGGAGATATCGATTGGGGATGGCTGGAATCACGGGAATTGGTGGAGGAAAAGGAAGATATTAAACACGTTAAAACCGAAGAACCCGTGGAGGTCAGGATAGACGGTAAGAGCGGGAAAGGCGTCGTTGTTAAAGGAAAAAAAGAGAAAGATGTAAATTGATGAAATCTAAATATGTCATATATAGAGGAAAAAACCATGGATGAAAAGACCGAACTCGAGGAGTCCATCGAGAAAGAGAGGACCATCGGATTGAAAGACAGGGAGATGGACGAACTAAAAGAACGGGTCAAGGAGTTGAACTGTTTTTATGCTATCTCAGAGATAGTGAATGATGAAGATTTATCAATCAATGAAGCCTTACAGAAGATAGTCGAAACGTTACCGCCGTCCTGGCAGCATGAAGACATAGCTTGTGCTAGGATATCAGTTAACGGGGATGAGTTCAAGACTGAAAATTATGAAGATATGGAATGGAAGCAGCAGAGCGTGATAGAGATAGAAGGTGAGATAATCGGAACGTTAGAGGTATGTTATCTCGAAGAGAGGCCGGAGATGGACGAAGGCCCCTTCCTGATCGAGGAGAGAAGGCTCATCAATGCCATTTCAGAACTTCTCGGGAGGTTCGTGGAGGAAAGGAGGGTAAGGGAAGAACTTTCAATAAAAGAGGATGGTGTAAAGGGGAAGATAGAAAAACAAGATTGGGAGGTGATCATCGAACTGCTGATGAAGACCGACCCCAGGACTCTTCTCAGGATGACGAGGAAGATGGTCTATCATCTCTACAGGCATGAGAACGAGAAGATAAATACACTGTTGAACAACGTCTGTCCCATAAGCAAGGACAGCTCTATACCGGAGTGGTGCGGTATCAACATGCCCAATCCAAAACAGGACCTGGATTCTTTGAAAAAAGTGCAGAAAGACGTTTTCGAGATAGCAAGGGAGTCCTTGGAACCACGAGAAATATCGAATCTTTTCCATACATGGCTCAAAGAAGATAATGCGAGACCTTTGCTCCTCGCATCACAAAAGAAAGGAATCTCTCTCGTAGATATAACGGACGAATTGAACAGATTTTTTGAAAAAGCCGATGCAGAGACTTATCTGGCTCCCGAGGACGAGATGTCCATCAGATCCGCACTTATCCAGAGGTTTTTCACGGATCGGTTGGAATACATAAACGTAGCCAAGAGATACATAGAAGTGAAGGATTTTGTTCCTCTTCTAAAGAACGTAGTGGGCCCAGCTCAGGGCACGGGTAAATTAGGTGGAAAGACATCCGGATTATTTCTTGCAAAGAAGATACTCGAAAAAGAGATGGAGATAGATGATAAATTGGCTAACATCAAGTTCCCTAAGAGTTGGTATTTGACATCGGACGGCATATTGGATCTTATCCACTACAACGATCTAGACGAAGTTATCCACATCAAATATCTGGATCCCAAAGAGATCCGGCAGGAGCAGCCGTTCCTCGAGCAGATAATGAAGAACGCTATCTTCACCTCCGAGATAGTGGAAGGCCTGAAGAGGATCTTGAGGGACGTAGGAGATAAGCCGATCATTGTTAGATCCTCAAGCCTGCTTGAAGATAATTACGGCGCGGCTTTTTCTGGGAAATATAAGAGCTTGTTCTTATCGAATACAGGCGACCGAGAAACCCAGTTGAATGCGCTGATGGATGCTATAGCAGAAGTTTACGCATCGACATTCGGGCCTGATCCCATCGAGTACAGGAGAGAAAGGGGGATGTTGGACTTCCGAGAGGAGATGGGAGTTCTCATCCAGGAGGTCGTCGGCAAAAGGGTAGGACCTTACTACATGCCTGCATACGCCGGTGTAGCCTTCAGCAACAACGAATTCCGATGGTCGCCTAGGATAAAAAGAGACGACGGCATCGTCAGGTTGGTACCAGGACTGGGCACAAGAGCGGTTGACAGGGTCAGCAATGACTATCCCATACTGGTCTCACCCAACAGACCAGAATTGCGTGTGAACACCATGATCGAGGAGAGGATAAAGTACTCGCCTATGTTCATGGACGTTATAAATCTTGAAAGCGGTGCTATAGAGACCGTTAACGCTGTCGATGTGTTTAGAAAATATGGACATGAATATCCCGAACTGGACAAGATCGTGTCCGTCTATGAAGACGACAATTTAAAACAACCTACTGGAATTATGTTAGATCCAAAGAAGGACGACCTCATCATCACTTTCGAGAAATTGTTCGAAAGGGGAAATTTCCTCTCCCTGATGAAGAAGATTTTGAACACCTTGGAGAGGGAGATAGGCACTCCAGTTGATGTGGAATTCGCATGCGACGGAGATAATCTATACGTTCTTCAATGCAGGCCGCAGAGTCAATCACAGGTGATCGAGCGAAAGCCGGTTCCCATGGATATCAAGAAGAACAAAAAGTTATTCTCGGCACACAAGTACATCACCACGGGACATCTCGATAACATAAAGTACATCGTGTATGTCAAACCGGAGGCCTATGGTGAAATAGAAAGCAAGGACAGGATGAGGAAAGTGGCTAGGGTCGTCAGTGAACTGAACAGCGAGCTACCTAATCGAAGGTTCATTTTATTGGGGCCTGGTAGATGGGGAAGCAGAGGGGATATAAAACTGGGTGTGCCGGTAAAATACAGGGATATAAACAACACCTCACTGCTCGTCGAGATCGCAAAGGAGAAGGGAGATTATCTCCCGGAGCTGTCATTCGGAACCCACTTCTTCCAAGATCTGGTCGAGGCGGATATCAAATACATACCGCTTTATCCAGACGAACCTAACAACATATTCAACGAGGAACTGCTGGAGATACCCGAGAACAAATTGAAAGAGGTCGTTCCCAAGTACGAATATCTCGAAGATGTCGTCAAGGTGATCGATGTGGAGGACATAAGCTCGGGGGGTACGCTTTCCGTGGTGATGGACGGTGAAGCCAACGAAGCCCTGGCCTATCTAAGATCACCGGATCACTGGGAGTGGCGTATGCAGATGGTAAAGAAGATGGCTAAAAAGATGGATTCGACTCTGTACGGTGTAAAGGATCTCTATCTCGTGGGCAGCACGAAAGAAGCCACTGCTGGTCCAAGGAGCGACATCGACCTGATAGTTCATTTCGTAGGTAGTCAGGAACAGAAGGATAAGCTGGAGAACTGGTTCAACACATGGGATAATAAATTAGTGGAGGAAAACAGGAAAAGAACCGGAGAGGAGATGGACAGCATCCTGGACGTACACTATGTCACCGATGAAGACATCGAGAACAACTCCTCATGGGCGGCACATATCAACTCGAGGTATCGAGCTGCGACCAAAATCCCTTTAGATCAATGAAATATCTCCCTTGACGCATTTTCCAGATCATCGGTATCGAATTTGATAACGGCGAGTCCTTTACCATCATGGACACCGGTAAAACAGGGTGTTTCACCGATCTTATCCCTCCATTCTCCTGTGAGTTCAACGGTCTCGTGGATGTGCCCGTGTAACGCAAGCAGCGGCTGACTCTCCTCGATGAACCTTTTGATAGCTATACTGCCCACGTGTACGTCCATGGGCACGTGATCTATCATCACACCGTCAAGGTCTGCTCTGTCCAGGTTGGTCTCATAGGGTGGTGAATGAAAAAGGTAGATCGTATCGGCTGGATCGCTTTTTTCACCGAGCTTCTCCAGGTCGTCAGCGATCGTGGAGTGCTTTTTTTGGTTATCCGGGATCTCTACGGTTCTGAATCCCTGTTCGGGAGATACGGCACCCACATCGACATATCTGGAAACGTCGTACTTTTCCCAGTCCTTTAATTGAAATGGTGTCGGAGGGACGTAGCTGTATCCACAGATATTTTTGTCTCCAAAATCAACACACCTCTGGTTGACGTAGTCGATGACACCTTCCTTCGATGCATCTGCAAGGATCGGTTCGAAGATCTTTAGGTCGTCGTTGCCCATGATGACGAAACACCGCATCTCACTATCTAGATCAGATCGAGTTTTTTCGAGCGGTGAAAAAAGGTGCTTATCAAGGAATTCACGAGCCTGCTCTCCCACTCTCGTAGCTCCTGAAAATATGTCGCCGCCGATAAAAACGGCATCTGGAGTGTCGTCTTTTACTGCTTCGAAGAGCAGTCCGTATTTCTCTTCATCCCCGTGGAGATCTGACACGAAAACACATCTCATCTATATCATCAACTCTAGTTCTGTTAATATTTAAATGATTTTTCCTAATCCTGTCCTACCATAATTTTTGCATACTCGACGTAGTAGTCCACGAATTCGTATAGAGCGCTCAGACTGATCCATTCATCCGGTTTGTGAGCCATGTCCACTTGACCAGGTCCGAATATGAACGTTTTTGGATTTGTCTTGGAGAATATGACCATCTCGGTGCCGTAGGGGACGGCCCAGATATCGGTATCTGCGAGTTCCAGCATCTTTTTGATGCAGTTCAGGTCCTCATCGACTTTGACCGGGTCTAGGTATTGTATCTCATCTATTGCAAAATCTTCATCGATGGGATCGAAAAGGTACTTCTGGAGTAATTTCTTATTGAACATGTCGGGGAACCTAACGTCGACTTCAGCCCTGCATCCGTTCGGTATCACGTTGGTAGCTTCTCCTCCCTCGATAACGTCGATACAGCATGATAGCTCATCGTCATCTGCCGGTATATTGTTTTTTAGATTGAGTTTATTCAAAATAGGAAGCATCTTGACGATGGCGTTCTCTCCCTTTTCCGGCATGCTGGCATGGGCGTTCTTTCCCTTCGTGGTCAGCTCGAACTGATACACACCCTTCTCCTTTGTAACCACCAGGCCACCGGTTGGTTCGCATATGACTACGGCAGGAGCGTTCACGATCTCCGGCTCATCCGACACCCTCTCCGCTCCAGCCATCGATACTTCCTCGTCGGTAGTGAACACAAGTGAGAACGGGATATCTTTTTCGACCATCTTTTTCGCGGCTGCCACAACCGATATGCATGGCCCCTTCATATCGAGGGTGCCCCTACCGTACATCTTATCTCCAACGATCTCGGTCTGCTCGTGTTCCCATCCGTTACCGAGGGGGACCGTGTCCAGGTGACCAGAGAAACAGACACCCCCGTCACCGTGAGAGGCGATTATCACGGGGTTGAACCCGTTTCCCTCAACGACCCTTGATTCTACACCGATCTCATCTAGAAGATTCACGGTGAATTCTATCACCTCATCCATGGCACCTTTGCTCTCACTTTCTATCAACACTATCTTTTTCAGATTTTCGTTTATAAATTCTTCCATCATAGACACCTCAGACATTTAAGAATATTAGAACGTAAAGTACGAAAAGGATCAAGGCGATCGCCAGACCTACGAAGAGCATGGTCTTTGACATCTTCTTGTCTTTCCCGAATATGATCGGGATGGGACCTATGAAGATCACTCCACCAAACTCCGTGTCTTTTTTCGTGGAAGTATGACGTGTGTACGTGTCTCGATCGGCTTTTTGACTGTAACTATGCAGAGGGATGATGAACGCCAGTATGAAAGCTGAGATCATCAATAGAGCACCCAGCAGCATATACCATCCGCCTCCTACGAATACCGGGAATATCAAGAACAGGTACAGATCCGTCTCTCCTTTTACGACGGAGTAGATAACCAGGGACAGACCCAGTATGAATATTACGAAAGGGATGATCATCCTTTTCATGGATGGTAATTCGAAAGGACAGTTTAATAAATTACGCATGGTAAATTAGATAAATCAATAGGCTTATTTTCAAAGTGTGAGAAGATGAATTTCGATCCATTGTACTACCCCTATGAATCCAGAAGGACCTTGGTTTACGGAAATAAAGGGATGGTGTGCAGTTCACAGCCATTGGCCGCCCAGGCAGGCTTAGAGATCCTCAAAAAAGGTGGGAATGCGGTAGATGCAGCGGTAGCTACGGCGGCGGCGCTAACAGCCGTAGAGCCCACGTCCAACGGTATCGGCGGAGATTGTTTCGCTCTGTTCTGGAACGGTAAGGAGTTGAAGGGTCTGAACTCGAGCGGTCCATCTCCAAAGAACATATCTATAGAGAAGGTCAAAGATAGGGGATACGAGCAGATGCCGAAGCACGGCTGGATCCCGGTAACCGTTCCGGGTGTACCCGCGGGATGGGCGGAATTGGTTAGTAATGAAGGAGAGCTCACATTAAACGAAGTATTGAAACCAGCTGTAGAATACGCTGAAGAGGGTCATCCAGTCTCACCTACGGTGGGGAAATATTGGAAGTTCGCCTACAATGTATATTCGAAATTGGAGGGAGATCAATTCAAG
>JAWOBZ010000055.1:0-8704 GCA_046484045.1 Thermoplasmata archaeon
AAGACGGCTATAGGTACTTTTTCGACGATAAACTCTTATCCCTCTTTTCAGTCCCCGATTACAGAGACGAGAACGATGCCAAATTCTGTAAAGTCTCCGAAGACGGCGTAGAGTTGATAGATATCTCTAAAGAGTGAAGACATCTATTTTCTATATAGAAGATAGATTCAATTATAGATAGAAATAAATATCCGTTAAAGTAAATACGCCGTGAGGTAATTCGATGAAACCCATGATAAAGTCGAAAGGAGTCCAAAAATGGTACGAAGGTGAAGTCAAAGTTCACGCGTTGAGGGGTGTGGACCTGAGCATAAAAAAGGGTGAGATGGTAGCTGTCATGGGCCCATCTGGATGCGGTAAAACGACCCTTTTGAACTGTCTATCCGGTCTTGACGACGTATCCAAAGGAAAAGTCTGGCTGGCCGGCAAATACCTCGGTGGGATGTCCGACGACGAGAAAACCCAGATGAGGGCACTCAACATGGGCTTCGTTTTTCAATTCTACAACCTTCTTCCAGTTCTCTCAGCCGTTGAAAACGTGGAGCTACCGCTCCTTTTAGCCGGGAAACCCGACGGTTCCAGAGAGAAAGCAGAGAAGGCGCTCGACATGGTCGGATTGAGTCATAGATACAGCCACCGCCCATCGGCACTTTCAGGGGGGGAAAGGCAGAGGACCACGATCGCTAGAGCGATAGTCAACGAACCGGATATAATCTGGGCGGACGAGCCCACCGGAGATCTTGATACGGAAACGTCCATCGAGGTCATGAACACCATCTGCAAGCTGAATAAAAAGAACGGCCATACCATGGTGCTGGTCACCCACGATGATCTAGTAGCTGACAGAGCGGAGAGGACGCTGCATATGGAAAGCGGTGTTATCAAACACGATATCAACAGGGAGGACCGCGGTTGAGTATCAATCCACTCCTGGTGATAATCGGTATCATCGTTGTTATCATCATTGTGGATGCAGCTAGGAACCGCATCCTTTTCAATATCGGTCTTAGAAACATGAAGAGAAGGAAGACGAACACGATCATCGTTATCATGGGTTTGATGATAGGTACGGCCATAATATCTTCTTCTTTTGGTATCGGAGATACCATGGACAATTTCATCCAGGACGAGATCTACAGTGATTATCAGGAGACCGATATAACCGTTTACAACAGGACATTTGCCGGTGAGTACGTAAATATCCCCACGAGTACGTACCTTGATTTCAAAGAAGATGTGGAATCTATGGACAAGGTGGAGGGCGTCACCGGAGAGGTGCATGGGAGCGTATCGATATACAACCCGGATTCTATGTTAACGGTCACTTCAGCCAGCGCCATGGGTCTGAACGAGTCAGAAGGTGTTCATTTCGGCTCCATAACGACGGACGGTGAGAAGTTAGAGATAGATCTTGAGGAGGATGAGGTATACATAGACGAACCCTTGGCCGACGATCTAGAAGCCGAAGTCGGAGGCCAGATAACGGTTTTCTCTAAAGCCTACCAAACCGGAAGACAATTCACGGTAAGAGACATAGTCGAAAACGAGGGAAGGGCGGCGTGGGGTGGAGAAGGAAAGATACTGGTCACCCTGGATCAGGCGCGAGATCTGTACGGGATGAACAGAAGCGTGAATTTCATCAAGATATCGTGTGTAGGCGGTGTCGAGGAGGGGGGCAAATACAGCAGCGACGTGGCCGATGATGTGAAAGAGTTGATCAAGGAAGATGAAGATTACAGTTTTTTAGAAGTTCAAAACGTAAAGAAGGAAGACCTTGAATCGTTCCAAGAATCGATCTCTATGTTTTCCGATCTGTTCTTGGTCTTCGGAACCTTCTCGATCATAGCGGGAGTCGTGCTCACCATCAATATATTCGTCATGTTGGGAGAGGAAAGAAAATCCGAGAGCGGCATGAGCCGTGCTATCGGTATGAAAAGAAAGAATCTTGTTAAAGTGTTCACATACGAAGGGCTTTTCTATTCTCTCGGCGCATCGATAGTAGGCGCTCTCATGGGGATCGCGATAACATACATAATATTCTATATCATGGGAGACGTTTTTGCAGCATTTGGAGCATCGAGCAATATTTCTTCATATTTTGATTACAAGTTAAGCAGTTTAATCACTTCTTTTTCAGCCGGTTTTTTGATCACCATTATCACAATATTGGTTACCACTTACAGGATATCCAATATCAATATCGTCAGGGCTATAAGAGATATCCCAGAACCACCGATATCTAAGGAGAGTAAGAAGCTGTTGATATTGGCGTTGATCGGCATCGCGGTGGGGGCATTACTCAGCCTATATTACTTTCAAACATATCAATTGCGCTGGTTGATGACGGGAGTTTCTTTGATAATTTTGGGGGCCAGCACGGTGCTGAGAAGATGGACCGGTGACCGGATAGCTTACACAGTCGCAGCGGTTTTGCTGCTGATCTTTTGGTTGGCACCCCTGCCCGTCTCAGAAGCTTCCACCGGTGATATTGACATGTTCATCCTCTCAGGGCTTTTCATGGTGACAGCCGGCGTGATGCTCGTCATGCTGAACGGAACGATCATAACCAATTTCTTCGAGATGTGCTGCAGAACCGGTTCAGGTTTCAAAGCAGTGATATTGACCGGGATATCTCATCCTGTTAAACAGCGATTCAGAACTGCCATGACCATGTTCATCTTCGCTCTTATAATATTCTCTATTACCGTGATGGGTATGATAGTCGCCATATTTGACACGAATATAGACATGATAATTGAAGACCAGTCAGGCGGCTATGACATCATCGGTTTCTGTGATACTCAAAGACCCATAGTGAACATACACGACCGCATCGTCATGAGTGACGAGTTAGACATTGATGATTTCAAAAGGATCGACCACGCTGCCTTGGGGTACGTACCAACGAACCGATCTCAGAACGGTAGGGTTTCACGGCAGATGGTTATAGGGGTTGGGTCTAACTTCGTTGCGAATAATACTTTTGGGTTCGCAGATTACTCGGATGAATATGACTCTACCAACGAAGTCTGGAACGCCGTTCTCGAGGACCCGAATTTAGTGATAGGACCCGCAGGAGGACAATCGATGGGTCCACCAGGCATGGGCACGGGATTTGAATTAGGGGACAATATCACTCTGATGGACACGAACGGTGAGATTAGACAAAAACATATAATCGGGCAGCTCAACCAGAGTTTCCTAAACGGTTACTTCATGTCCAGGGATACGGCGGCACGAGAGTTCAATATAACCGCCTCCAGCGTATTCTTCTTCGACATCAACGGAGGTGCCGACGATGAACAGATCGCTAAGGACCTGGAACGCGAGTTCGTAGCCAACGGTTTTCAACCGATCGTTCTTTCCACGATAATAGAGCAGATAACAAGTACGATGTACCTCTTCTTCGACCTCTTCAGCGGTTACATGGGCCTTGGACTCATAGTCGGTATAGCAGGTCTAGGGATCATCAGCTTGAGAGCCGTACACGAAAGAAGATTGGAGATAGGCATGATGAGAGCTATCGGATTCAAGAGAAGTATGATCCGCTATGCGTTCCTTATCGAGAACTCGTTTATCACTGTGATGGGAATACTGATCGGCTCTATTTTGGGCATAGCCATCGGATGGATAATCTGGAACGATTCATTCCGCACAATGGGATGGGTCTTCGTGATACCGTACACACGTATTTTGTTCATAGGGGTACTCGCTTACGGCATCATGCTGGTTACAGCAATACCCAGTGCTACAAAAGCCAGCAGGATATCACCTGCAGAAGCACTGAGGTTTGATTGAGTAAATACGTTGCTCTTCTCTAGTCGATCATCGGTGCATCGATATCGCTGTTCTTGATGAAATCTATTGCCTTCTCGTAGCCCGCATCGGCGTGCCTAACCACACCCATGCCAGGGTCCGTTTTGAACACTCTTTTGATGTTCTCCTCAGCCTCTTTTGTACCATCGGCTAGAACGACCATACCGGCGTGAGTAGATAAACCGATACCGACACCGCCGCCGTTGTGTATGGATACGCTTATGGCCCCAGCGCTGGTGTTAAGCAGTGCGTTTAGAAGAGGCCAATCCGCTATGGTGTCGCTGCCGTCCTTCATGCTCTCCGTTTCCCTGTTGGGGCTGGCTACGCTTCCGGCGTCCAGGTGATCTCTGGTTATGGATATCGGTGCGGAAATCTCTCCGCTTGCTACCATGTCGTTGATCTTCTTGGCGAATCTATCTCTCTCTCCGTAGCCGAGCCAGCAAACACGAGCGGGCAGTCCTTCCCAGGGAAGGTGCTCCTCTGCAAGATCGATCCAGTTGATGAGCTGTTTGTTCTCCGGGAAAAGTTCCTTCACTACTTCGTCGGTCTTCAAGATGTCCTCAGGGTCTCCGGATAGTGCCATCCACCTGAAGGGTCCTCTTCCCTCGCAGAACATGGGTCGGATGTATGCCGGGACGAAACCTGGATACGCGAACGCATTCTCGAATCCGGCGTCGTAGGCCTGCCCCCTGAGATTGTTACCGTAATCGAATGTTATCGCACCTTTCTCCTGCATCTTCACCATGGTTTTACAGTGAATTTTCATGGATTCCATGGATCGTTTCTTGAACTCTTCTTTATCAGATTCCTTGAGTTTTTTAGCTTCCTCCAATGTCATGTCCTTGGGCCAGTACATCAGCGAGTCATGGGCACTTGTTTGATCTGTCAGAACGTCCGGGATGATACCTCGCTCCAAAATGTCTGGGAGTACTTCTGCGGTGTTTCCGATCAGCCCGATACCGATGGGTTCTTTGTTTTCCACGGCATCCTTCGCTCTTTCTAAAGCCTTATCTAGGTCTTCGTACAGTACATCACAGAACCCCGCTTCCAATCTTCGCTCAGCTCTCTTTGGGTCGAGCTCTACTACAAGTGCTACACCACCCGCCATCTTGATGGACAAGGGCTGTGCACCTCCCATGCCGCCTAGACCCCCACTTACGCACAGTTTTCCCTTCAGTGTTCCATCGAAGTGCTTTCTAGCGAGTGCTGCGAAGGTCTCGTAGGTGCCTTGGATTATACCCTGTGTACCGATGTAGCACCAACTGCCGGCCGTCATCTGACCGTACATGATCAATCCCAGGTCTTCCAATTCGTAGAATTTCTCCCAATTCGACCACCTAGGTACGATGTTCGAGTTAGCGATGAGAACTCTGGGTGAATTTTCATAGGTCTTGAAAACCGCTACCGGTTTTCCACTCTGAACCAGCAGTGTTTCATCGTCTTCTAGTTCCTTTAAGGTATCCACTATCTTTTCATAACTATCCCAATCCCTAGCCGCTTTCCCCGATCCCCCATAAACTATCAGATTATCCGGATCTTCAGCATTTTCCAAGTTGTTCATCAACTGCCTGAGCATGGCTTCCTGCTTCCACCCCTTACAGTTCAA
This sequence comes from Thermoplasmata archaeon, assembly GCA_046484045.1. Lineage (GTDB taxonomy): Archaea > Thermoplasmatota > Thermoplasmata > Halarchaeoplasmatales > Halarchaeoplasmataceae > CAZHUM01. The sequence continues at coordinate 5,423 of JAWOBZ010000055.1, forward strand.
ATCTGTACCTCTAGGTGCTTTGATATCTACCATCTTATCACTTTAAGACCCTAAAATAGAGGTCATTAAAAACATTTGTCTTAGAGCGTTTTGAGGGACGAGGCTTCTTTATGCTAGTTTAAGGAATTGAGCGTGTGGGTGTTCTTCTTCCGTCAGTGAAAGGTTGTAGATGGACGTGTCCGGTTTCTCACCGTAGACCAGCAGTGAATTGTACTTGGTCATGACTTTCAGGTAAACATCGGATATGTACCTGGCTTTCTCGGCGAAAACGAATCCGGGCCCCATCAGTCCTATCGTAAGTCCGCTGTTCTTCCTCATGAGGTCCAGTAGTTTCTTGGCAACACGAGTCTTATCGATATGCTCCATCTTGTCGCTGCCTACAGAGTGCTCTAGTTTTATCCAATCACAGATGGTGAGCAGCGGCTCTTCAGAGTAGTACCTCAACTCTTTGTACGCATCGTTGAAGAGATGTTCGTAGTCCTTTAGATTATTGGTGTTTATCTCGCTCCCCTTGGATTCGATATCCAGTATCTTCAGTTGATTTTCCCTCTCCTTCCCGAATAGTCTATGTGTCCAGTTTTTTACAACAGTTTTTCCTATGCCGCTTGAAGGCATCATCAATACGCCTCTGCCTTGGCTTAAAAAATTCTCCATGGTCGGACCGAAAAGATACATCTGTCCGGAGAAAGGTACGCTTTCTTCGAATTCAAGAAGGGTCAGGCTGTTCCTCCTGTAACCCCCTCCTAATACATCATCCAAGATAGGTGACCCAGAAGAGAACAGATCTAGATCGTAATAATCCGTCCCGGGCCCGTCCTTAATGGGAGGGTGTTTTCCCTTGAAATCGGGGATATTTTGAGTAAACGATGAAAAGTAATTGAATCTGCCTCCGGTCAGGGTGAAAAGGTAGACCGGTCGCTGTATCTCTATCCCTCTTAGCTTGTCAAGGTGCATGGTGCGTATCCTTCTCTCGTCCATCTCACCGCTGCGCAGTGTCACGACGCCGTCGACCAGGTAATCCCAATGAGTCGATTCCTCCGCCTCGAGAACGATCACTAGGTTCACACCGGACATCTCCACTAGATCTTTTTGAAGTGTCTTGATCAGTTCGGTTGCATCGAGATTGTACTTCTCCAATATCGATTCTAAACTGTCGATTATTATTGTACACTGTTCAGGTAGCCTCGAATCCACTCGGTGGTAGATCTCCTCCAGTTCTTGGATCTCATTTTTTCCCACCAGTGATAAAAGGTTGGACCGACACACGTGCTCGGGCAGTTCGATCTCTTCCCCTTCCTTTGGGAAGGTCTGGAGAAGCTTCATAGCGGACTCCATCTTTTGCACATCTTTAACCTCTCCTGCCCCTCCTTCGGTGAAGTATGAATAAGGTTGATACTCTGGATACACCTTCTTCAAAAAGTCCATACTAGCATCGATCAGGCTCTCGTGTATATCCACTTCTTTCAACCAATCGAATTGAGAGTAAAGTGATTGGTTTGATACCCTGGTAGAGATGTAAAAGGAGTTTTCCAATATCCCGACCTCCTCGAGCAGCGTCAAACTCAGTATCGTCTTTCCCGTCCCTGCATGACCCTTTATTATCAGCGACCGCCCTATATTCCCTTGGAAGAAACCATGTATCTCCTCGGGTAATCTAACTTTCATCATATCATCACCAGTTTTCGACGAGATCTTCTACGGCCTCGTCCATCTGATCCAATACAGAGCCAAAATTTTCTCTGGTGCTCGTTCTCAGGATCATTATGTGTCCATCATCCACACGTTTCAGAACGGTATCCCCGTCCTCTGCCCTTATGACTATCCTGTCGGGCACTTTCTTGTTCAGGTGTTCATTCGCTGTTTTTGCAGCACCGTATATGGTCGCGGACATGAGACCGAAGGTCTCCAACTGTACCGACCTTGCATCACCGGCACTAGCCAGTATATCTCCGTTCTTTCTGATAAGAAAACAAATTGCGACTTCGGGTATCGAACCCAGTTTTTTAAGGGTATCCAACATAAAGGCTCTGGACATTGATTTTACCTCCACTTATTTTTTATTAGATGTATAACATAGTAAAATAATTTTTCATGGTTTATCTACATCTCCTTTAGCACAGCGGGTACCGCTTCGCTCACGTCAGTAGGGAGTATACCCCATTTTCTTTCTTCGAAGGCTATCTCCCCGGCTCGACACGTGATATAGGCTCCAACGCGTGCGGCATCGAAGGGTTCCATACCCTTTGCGAGGAGGGAACCTACAACGCCAGCTAGCGTGTCTCCAGTCCCTCCGACGGTCATCCCAGCGTTGCCAAAATCGTTCCATTTGTGCCTTTCCCCGTCGGTTATATAATCCGTCTTTCCCTTCAACAGCACGGTTAGATTCATTTCTTCAGCCAATTCATCGGCACATTTGGAAAGGTCGCTGCAGTCTTCTTTGATATTTTTTAGTTCACCGTGGTGCGGTGTGATCACGCATCCATGTTTAAAACCGAATTTATTGTTTTTGAAAGCCCGTAGGGCATCGGCATCGATCACAAGGGGTTTTTTCAGTGAATTAAGCAGCTGTTCTACCGCTTCCAAAGTTTCCCGATCAGAACCAAGACCGGGACCGATCAGCACGGTGTCACACATGGCTGAGATATCGATGATCTTATCCACGTGCTCCCTTTTTAATATATCTCCCTTCATCTCGTGGACTATGAAACTCGGTGAGTACGAGGAAACTACATCATTGACTTTACTAGGCACTGCTAGATGAACCAAGTCCACACCCGCCCTGTAAGCACCGAAAGCCGATAGAGCCGGTGCGCCGGTGAAGGGTCCCCCCCCGACTATGAGCAGCGTCCCGTTGCCGCCCTTGTGAGAATCCTCGTGAGGGACCGGAAAGAGGATCAACTCACCGGGTCCAGTGTACAGCTCTGCTTCGTTCGGTATCCCGATATCCTTGACGATGATCTCTCCGCAGTTATCTTCGTTCATACCGTACTTGGTATCGTGAAAAGTCACGGTCAATTCCGGTTCTACCTGGATATCTGCCCCTAGTCCACTGGGTACATCGATAGATACCACTTCGTTCCCTGATCCATTAATATTCTGGATCGCCGATCTGTACGGTTCTCTCACGGAGCCGGATACCCCGGTTCCTAGGACACCGTCAACTATGATATGATCATCTACCCGGTTCCAATCGATATCCTCCACGACAGGGCATTCAAGTCTCTCAAGGTTCTTGTTCGCTATCTTGGATCTGACGTGCTCCCTGCCCTTGATCAGATATAC
>JAWOBZ010000061.1:0-2657 GCA_046484045.1 Thermoplasmata archaeon
CACCACCTCCGCTCGCTGTTCTACAACAACGGTATCCGGGACTTCGACGATGATGGAGATATAGATGAATTTTCACCAGTAATAACTGATTTCTCACCTCCCTTAGATGACTATAGCCATATCGGGATAGACGTAGATGCCTTTGATCCTGACACAGAAGATCAAGATTTCCTCGAGGCTCGTTTTTACTATAGTGAAGTTGAACCTACGGAGGAAAATATGATCGACTGGATGAATGATGATCATCATATCGGGGCGGACGAATACCCTCAAGATGGCTTTTTTGTCAGTTGGGATAGTACTGAATTATTTGAAGCAGGTGAAGAAGGTGATGTGTACATCATCTCAGTAGTAAATGATGCTTCTGGACTAGCGTCCTCGCAGTTCGCAGGTCAACAGGTCGAAGGAAAGGAGGAGCTTTGCTCCTGCGATCCTTCGGAAGGCATACGCCTTCCTGCGGACATTTCGGGAACCCGTTCCCGATGTCAAAGGAATCACAGAAAGATTCCTGCGGATGATATGGAAAATGGAAGGACGGCTCACGAATTACTATATAGTTCTAATTCGATAAGTATAATCTGGTTCGAGCAGGAGGAAAGTTAGATGGATAAGAAGCTGAAGATGTGGATTGCGGTTGGGGTTGTGGTGATAGTGGTTGTTGGTACAATCTTGTACAATTATTGGCAAATAAATCAAGATACTCCCATTATCGACTACGAGGTTCAAATAAAGGTATCTGAAAAAGAAACTAATTGGGTAATAAATGTAACCGATATTACAAAAATAAAAACAAAACATGGTTTATTATGGGATTCCAAAGAAAGGACAAAAGATGTTAAAGTAGGCTCAGGTAGTTTCGAATTGGTTGTTTATGGAATGGAGAATATTGAAATAAATTTTCATAATTATGAATATAAAATGGATACAATAGAAGAGGAATATGGTGTTACGTGGTTAGATGTCGGGGATACTAGATATTTAAATAAGGGAGATTCGTTTATTTTATATAAAGAAGGTGGGACAGAATTTAATCCGGCAAAAGGAAATACTGTTTTTATAAGAACAGCAGACGGGATTGGGGGTGTTTATGTCTATTCTAATCGTGTAAAATTACCATAAGAAGAAATAATGGAGTTGACAAGATGAAAAAAATAGGAACAACTATTCTAACCTTTGGAACTATAATATTGTTGGTATGTAGTACATTATTCCTTGGAATAGTGAATGTAAATGGAGAACAGGTGAATCCTACTGAAACGAACAATAAAGAACATAATATTAACGGTCTGGGATATGAAACAAATAAAATCACTGGTAAGTTTTATGACTCTAAAGATAAACCAATCGTGAACTACTCTGTAAGAGTATATCGCTCAGTCGAAGGACCTGATGTTTTACTCTCAGCAGATCAAACCCAGAAGAACGGAAGTTTTGCGTTGAGTTATCCTCCTTTTAAAGAAGAAGATGATATAGTTTATCTAGGTTTGTATAACAAAAATAGACCATTTAATGGAAGATATTATTATCATGAAATCAATGAGAATGATGAATGTACAGACTTAGGAAAAATAATAGTGGATGTGAGTAAATCACCGTTAACGTCAAGTGGAAATTCGATAGAGATAAGCGGCTTTTTTTATTATGAACTCGACGGTTCACTATATCCAGTACGTAATGCAGTTGGAGATGTTAGGAGTGACCCTGATGAAGGAGATAATTTTATTGCAACTTTCAACACCAATAACGAAGGATATTTTGAATCGGACATAACCGACGGGGTGTATGATTTATATGTAGCTGTAGATTCTGTTTGCCCTGGTATATGCAGTGTGTCCAAACAGGACGGTTTTAATTACCATATCTCTTCTGATACCGAGACTAATATACGAGATGATTATTATTTTGGTCTTATCTATAATTCAGGGGATACACGTAAGAATCATGCCTTTCATATCATGGACACAATAAATGATTGTTATGATTTTATCGATGCCTCTTCTACATCTACTCCAGATATGATCGATGTAGAATTTCCAAGTTCTAAGGACAGAAATTATTTCGATCATGATTACTATATAGAGATAAAGGAGGTATCAGGAGATGATGTTTATTATATCTCACACGAATATGGACACGCATTGATGTATCATCTGTATGATTATGATTCAAATAATATGCCTGGACCCACGCATGATAATCACAATGGCTGGTCGGAATACAACGAAGGGCATGCAGTGAATGAAGGGTGGGCTACATTTTTTGGCTCATGGATGAATACGGGAGGGGGAAGTGAAGAAGATACAAATGGGAACGTTGAATTTCATCGGGGCAACAATGTTAATGAAAATGGTGACGATGGTGATTCTTGTGACAAACCTGGTTCACTCACCCAAACCGGTGATCCAAAGGACGATTGGGACGGTCACCGAGTCGAGGGTTCTGTTGCTAAGATATTCACTGACCTACACGATGACACCCCCGACGAAGGTTTGAACGGTCTTCAACTGGCTGATGACGAGTGGAGTGAGTACGAACAGTACCTAGCTGAGGACAAGATCAACCTGAACTTCGCTGACTTGACTCAGATATTGGAGGATTACAGACCTCAAAGCATCATGAAGATATACAAGAAGCTTCTCAGCGAGAACAAAGTCGAA
>JAWOBZ010000096.1:0-23065 GCA_046484045.1 Thermoplasmata archaeon
TGTTCAGTGCTCGTTGAGGACAGTACGGGATTAAATGTTAATTCAGTGGAATGCTATTATACTAAAAATTCTGGAGAAACTTGGATTTCACATAATGTGATAATAGATCACCCCAATAATGATTCTCAGACTCTACTTCTAACCGCTGAGAACGTTCCTTTCAATAGAGAATATAAATTTGATAAGAAAAATCAAATAAAATTTGTTGTCGCAAATGATGATGATTTAACACCCGTGGATTGTCGAGAATATGTTCATGATGTTAAGATTGACCTAAATAGTCCCACTAAACCTGGATTGCCAACTTATGGAGAAGGGTTTAAGAAAGGTATTGATTATGACGGTGATTATACAATACGTTGGGAAAAATCCGAAGATACTGGTTCCGGTATAAGTCATTACATGGTATATGAGAAAGTAAATTCAGGAACTTTCAATTATATAGGTAGTACAGGAAAATGGCACAATTTTATTTATCTACAAGATAGGATTACAGAAAACAAATACTATTATAGAGTAAGGGCTGTGGACAATGCAGGACGAGTTAGAGGATCAGATGTATGCGGTCCGATAGAGATAATTCCAATAAAAATAATCGATGCTAAATCTTCTGGGGTTATAAATAGAGATAATACTATATTAAATTATGAAATTGTAGATGCAATTAATTATCAAAGTCTTACAGGTGTTCGAGTAAAATTATACTACGATCAGGAAGATTTATTGGTAAAAGAATTTATGTTAGATATCACTTTAGGGCAACACATAATCACATGGGATGGAATCAGTGATATTTTGGATTATGAGGATTACAGTGCTCCCCATAAGTATTCTTTAGAATCTCTTGAGTTCATTTATAGTATAGAGTATCAGTTTAATCATGGTTCTTGGAAAGAGAAACAGAATAATCCTTATTTTTTAAATAATACGCTAAGAAGAAGAGATTTTGATTTACAACTGGAAGTATTCAGATTGGAGGTAATCGATCCTGCTGGAAGTAGCTCAGCAAGTATAAATTTTAGAGGTTATTATCCATATGATGATTTTGTAGAATACATAATAATGGCAAATTATGTTGGAGATGGCCCAAGTTGTGAATATTCGATAAAGTTAAAAACAATTACAGAGCAAAATCCATCTTGGTGTGAATATTCGATATCAAGAACAACGGATTTATGGGTAAGAGTTTATGTGGTCAATAGTGAAGGATGGAATAAAAACAATCAGTTTTATTTTCCAAGATCTACTGTGGATAGAAAAGATTATGTTCCTAATGAACCAGACTGGGGCGATTGGCGGGCACCCCAACCATGGGACCCAGAAGCGGGATGTCCATACGTCTACACATATGATGGTAATGAATCATATTCGGAAAATAATATATTGCCACAATGTGAAAAAGAGGATTATTTTGGAAAAGATGTTACAGATCGCTATATGTTAGGCCAAGATTTACCAAAAGTAAATAATTCATACGTGCTCGGTGTATCTGAAAGGGAATATGAAATAACGTATTTGAATTCATGTAAATTATTAACTGCTTATCACCCCAACGGAACAAAAGTTATCACAGATGTTTATGGGAATTTGTACACATCAGATGAAATACTTTCTCCAAATTATGTTGAGAAAAACGGTCACGAAATAAATCAAATTTATAATGAAGATGGAATTGGTTATAAAGGCAAAGAAGGCGATCAAATTTACGTTAATTTTGATAATATAACATCCTCTGATGATATTATGTTCTACATCAATAGTAAAAGTAAATCTACTGTTTTTTCTCCTTCTGCACCTCCCATAGGGGATTGGGGAAAATTCACACGCTCATTGATAATTCAATCTAAAACTGTTGAAGGTGATTGGGAGAATATATCGGTAATATCCCCTAGAGAAGAATGGTCTTCACAGGTAATAGATTTTGATGAAATAATAATTAATGAAACTGGAAGTTTAGATATTAGAATTATATGGACAAAAGAGCACGAATTAGATTATATTGGGTTAGCAAAAGTCGACGAATTTAATGAGTCTAATTTAATCGAAAATCAATTAAAATATACTAATCATAGCTATTATGGAGATGTTACAACAAAATTGTCTAATGAAGATGAACTCAACATCACTATAAATCCCACAGAAGGGGTAAAATTATTTTTCCAACCAAATGAATCCTTTGAAAATTGTGAGAAAACTTTTATCTTTGAATCAACTGGATGGTATAGACCTTTAAATTGGATCAACACTTACAATGATGTAAATTTGAAAGCAAATACTACAACCGATGATATAGAAATATCTGTTAAAGAAAACTATGTGGGTAAATCTAGAGAATATTTCACTGTGGCAGAGATATTACCTGATAGAAATATTTCACAAACAAATTTTTGGAGATATACAAAGAGAGATTATAGACTTGTTGTTAAGGCTTTAGATAATATTACTGAAGGTAATATTGATGTAAAGATCGATGGCGGTTATAGAACTGAAAATGTTAATATTGAAATAGTTAATAGTACATATGGTGAAATTATTATTGACAAAAATATAGATGAAATACTATGTAACACAACAGGTCTTTATTTTAATGAATGGAAAAATATTTTATACATAAATAAACCAAATATATCCTCATATTACACAACTCGAGATAAAGGAATGATAGAAGAAAATGGAATTAATGAGGGAAAATGGAGCTTTGACGATATAAATATAACTAAAGGATTGTACAGTGAATTAAATTATTCTTTCACCGACCCAGGTAATCATATTGTCTTAGTAGGAGGTATCTATAACGATGAAATTATTTATGATGGAAGATCATTTTTAGAGGTCTATGTTAATCATCCTCCAAAACCGGACTTAAAAGTTTACAGAGAAGTCAATACCACTTTAACAATTGCTGGAAGAAAGGATAACAGAGTAAAGGCAGAGATCTATGAGAACGGAGTTCTTAAGGATGTATTGGAAGTAATTAGAACCCCTGGAAAACCGAACACGGATGAGATCACACTCCAGATCTTTGATAATAAAAATTATACCGTGGAACTTATCTACAATGCAACCTACAAAGGAGCTAATCCCACATGGTTAAGCTTTGAATCAAGTACAGATATGTTTGAGATAAAAGAAACATTAAAAACCAAAGACGGTTTTGACCAATTGATATCATACGTTTTAGATGATAACTTGGATAAAGTGCTTTCAGAGGACTGGTCATACCACTTTTCAGCGGAAGGGAGTTATGACCTTGATGGATATATAGTATCTTATGAATGGGATTTCGGTGATGGATCAAAAGGTAATGGACAATTTGTCATACATGAATATCCATCTGAAGGAGAATATATAATATCCTTGACGGTTACTGATGATGACGGTGCGGAATCATCCGTTGAATATTTACTTACTGTTTCAAAAAATGAAAATTAATTTATTAAGATTAATTTGATTTATCAACATAAATAAAATCGTCTAATAAAGGTGTATTTATCTACACGCCATTACATCATTAGAATCAATACTCAATATCCCAATCAACCGTGAAATCAGCAGAGTTGTACACCCAGTAACCTTCTCCCTCCTTCATAGTATAAGTGCTCAAATCATAGATATATTCAATGTTGTATTCTCTAGAAGCGTTGAATACCCCGATTTTTGTCACTTCTGAGGGGAATACATCCGAAGCTATTCGTTTATCATCTGAGGGATATCCCACCATGTTCCAGCCTGTATCCAACTTGATTGTAGTATCATATACTGCCACACCGTCTATATCTAGTGTATCGTTTGAGGTCATGTGTATCCAGATACCCATAGAAGTATCGTAATTTTCCAATGAGTTAAAATGTTCAGATCTAGTAGGTACATAGGTTTCCCATTCACTGAAATGATCTGAAGGTTCATATCTCCTATATATTAATTGGACATCATCTATATTCCATCCGCAATACGTGTCCGCACTATCGGTTGTACCCATACCGAAAGCGAATTGAAAATTTGAATTCCCGTCTGCATACATCGACACGTCATGTTCAACTCGTTTCCAAGAATCATCGGATAACGATGGACCGGGGTTCGACCAAACCTCTTGCCAAGTCGCCCCATCATATGCATAAATATAAGCAAAATCCTCTACATTACTTTCTACTCCCAACCATCTATAGAATCTTAACTTAATGTCTGTATGTTCTGTCAAATCTATGGTTGGAGAAACAGCCCAGTATGTTTCCGATAATGAATTTTCGTAGTCTCCCGGATATGTACCGGTACCACTTAGGTCATATCCGATTATTTTGCTACCGGATACAGAGTTGTTGGGATCGGGATTTCCGCAGCTACCCCCTAAACCGTTTGGTTCGCCCCATTCCCATTCCCCACCGGAAAAAGTCCAGCCTTTATCACTTTCAAAATCATCCTCCCAAACAGTGTGTACTACTGTGTTGTAAGGATTGTTATAATATAGTACTTTATCATAACTTCCATCGATATCCGAGAGAAATTCGTTTATATTTTTGTTCCTCGGAGCTAATCTAGATGAAATAAAATTCCATCCATCATTCTCGGAAGTTATATTGAGATCAATATTGAAATATTCATGAAAAGTAGGAAACATCAAAGGATAATAATCCCTATCAAAATTATCAAAATTAGTGTATGGTGTATCCCCGATACCATCACTACCTGGGATATCCTGGTTAGGTCCAGAATAATTGTCATAACCGTTATAATCATCCCAGTAGTTGCCTCCCTCAGGATATGATGAATTCCAGATATTTGTACCAAAATTCATGGTTTGATATGTGTTATTAATGAAATTATTACTATATATATAATTATCATAAGATTCTTCTGCGAAATTAAATCCACAATCATTGTGAATAATAGTATTATTAAACAAAGTATTATTGGTTGATTCGGACATTGAAATAGCCATATCGTTAGATTTGAATGTATTATTATTGATATTATTTAAATGAGAAGTATAAAATTTAAAAGCTGTAAAAACTTGGAAAGTGATATTATTTCCTTCTATTATATTTTGATTAGAATCTGTTAATTGCATGCCGTACTCATTTGATGATATATTGTTAAATCTAATTTTTGTGTTATTAGAGTACTTTAAATACATGCCCATACGATTTAACGTAATTTCGTTATTTAAAATACTACCTAATGAAGTATTTTTTAAATAAATTCCCTGATCTGTAGAATTATATAGATAGCAGTTTTTCACAACGAAATAATCGGTAGTGTTACCTACGTATATACAACACTCCTGTCCGCCATCGATCTCCCATCCTTCAATAACATAAGGGTCGGCTTCTGTACCACTTCCATAATTTGCTTGAGTAGCTAAATCCGTGTTGTTATTGATTCTTATCGGGCTATGAAAGGAATATCGAGGTTGAGGCATTTTTGATGATTTATCGAGTGGGCAATTATTTTCAATAACGTCATGTTCGTCGACAGTTACTTCTGCATGAGCGAAAATAATACTAATAGAACTGAGTGACAGTAACAATAAAATTACAAATACGGATAATTTCTGTTTGTCCATTTTTTCCTCTCCGTTTGTCACTAAGGGCAATTATCTTAAGGAAGTGCATTAATAAAAAACTTTGGTTATACTTGTCCTAATTGAACTAAATCCCTCACTCCCCAACATCCCGTGTCATCACCTTTTTCAGCTCTTTAAAGCCGTGCTTTTCGTAGAATTTGACCGCTCGCTCGTTGGCCGAGATGACCTCCAGCTTCATGATGTCCACGTCGTGTTCAGCAGCATTCTTTCTCTCCCTTTCGATGAGCTCTCCGCCGAGTCCCTCGCCGAAGTGTTCGGGATGTATTGTGATCGCGGCGATCTCACGGACAAGTTGATCGCTGACCACGTCCTGATAAGTTATCGAGTGCAGGTAGCCGATGATCTCACCGTTCTCTTCGATAACGATCATCCTGTCGTGCCCCAGCCTTTGTGTGATGAACTCCTCAAGAGTTTTCTTGTTGTACTCGATGTCCTCTTCGTCCCAAACCTCACCCATGGATTCGATCTCAAGTTCGACGATGCCGGGGAGGTCCTCCTCCGAAGCTTCTCTGAATTCCATGTTAATGGTTATAGAGTCCGTGCTAATAGTTTTTAGGTCTAGACTAATTTTTATTTATTTTAAAGGAAAAAACTATATAATATGTTGTGGATAATGGAAATCCCCCCTCAAGGAGAGACGAGATGAAAAAATTGATTCTCTGTGTCGATCGCGACGACGACATAGGAACTAAGACGGGGTTGGACACACCACTCATAGGAAGAGAGGAAAATCTCAATGCAGCCGTAGCTTTGGGTCTGAAAGACCCCGAGGACTCGGACACGAACTCGATCTTCTCGGCGATCTCCATATACGACAAGTTGAGAAAGGAAGGCGAGGACGTTGAGATAGCGTCGGTCTGCGGTTCTTCCAGCATAGGCTACACGTCTGACCAGGCGCTGAGCAAAGAACTGGACCAGGTGCTCAAAGAAGTGAGACCGGACACCGCAATTTTAGTATCCGACGGTGCCGAGGACGAGTACATCACACCCATAATCTCGTCCAAGGTCGATATCTCACACGTTAAGACCGTCTACGTCAAGCAGAGCGAGAGCGTGGAGAACCTCTACTACATGATAGTCAAATCTCTACAGGAAGAAAAAGCAAAAAAGAAGATCCTACTGCCGATCTCACTCGCCCTTTTAGTCTACGGTTTCTTCGGAGTCATAGCACTGCTCAGCGACCTAGCGATCAGAGGGAGTGAGGCCGTTTCGGGTCTGTCCTCCTTCGGTATCGGCATAATCTCTTTCGTGCTGGGCGCTTACCTCATCGGCAGGATCTACAACGTAGATAGGAAGGCGATGAATTACTATCAAGAACTGCGTAAAGCCATAAGCACCGCCGCGGTATGGCTTCCGTTTACTTTAGTGGGTATAATAATCGTTCTCTCCAGCGCACTCTCCGGCTGGAACAAGATCGTGGGCATGGAGAACGAAGAGCCGCTGATCATATTCCTAACGTTCTTCCAATCCGTTGTCTGGTGGTGGATCGGTGCCATCTTCCTGCACGAACTGGGCCAGGTGATCCACACTTACCTCACGCAGGGTGAGGTAAAGCGCTCGTTTTGGGCCGTCATATTCTCTCTTTTAGCTCTCACGTTCATACTATCCGGTACCATCGGCAGCATACAAGTGATGATAGGTATGGAGGAAGCTAGGAACGTTCTCCCCATGGTGATCATCAACCTAGCTCTGGGTCTGTCCATAGCAGTTCTCGGTGGATTGACCAACAGGAGCGTACGTGAGGAAGAAGAGGAAGAACAAAAGGAAGAGGAGTGAGCGTGATGGATTTCGAAGAGTGGGAAACCTTCTATAACAGCATAATCCAGGATTTCGACTACGACAAGGAAAAAGATCGACTTGCAGCATCGATATTATCTGAGAAAATAACGCAGAGAGAGACAGACCTATCTTCTCTTGAACAATTGAAGGGAAAAGAAGTAGTGGTCACGGGGCCGTTCATCCAGGAGTTCGATCAAGAAAGATTCGACACGATCATATCCGCCGGGTCAGCTGTGGAACAACTAACGGACATAGACATAAAACCGGACATCATGGTCACGGACCTAGACGGCGATATCGACCTCCAGATGAGACTGAATAAAGAAGGTATACCGATCGTCGTACATGCTCACGGAGACAATATAGCCCTGATCAAAAAACACATATCCGATTTTACGGGTCCGCTCATACCCACCTGTCAGTGTGAACCATTAGAGAATGTGTACAACTTCGGAGGTTTCACCGACGGCGACAGGGCGGCCTTCATGGCGGAACACTTCGGAGCAGAAAAAATAACCTTACACGGATGGGATTTTGAAACGCCTTGGGCAAAGGGAGACGAATCCAGGATCAAGGTCAAGATAAAGAAGCTCAGATGGGCAGAACATCTCATCGGATTGTTAGAAACCCCAGTAGAACAGGTGAGATGACCCAAATATATAAATCTAATCCATATAAAAAACTCCTAGGATAACATTTAAATAGAATCACTTCAGATAGGAATGAAAGCCCGTGGGCGGAAGATATTATGCAGATTGATTCCAAAAGTAAGATAGAGAAGATAGAGAGATGTCCAGAGTGTAAGAGTGAACACATATCCAAAGACTACAATCGGGGAGAGGTCATCTGTGAAAAATGCGGTTTGGTCATCGATGATTATTACATAGACGAGGGGCCGGAATGGAGGGCCTTCGACTCCGAACAGAAAGAGAGCCGGGCTAGGACCGGAGCACCCATGAATTACATGACCCACGATAAAGGTCTCTCAACCCAGATCTCGTGGAAGAACAAGGACGCCTACGGTAGGACGATACCCCACAAGAACAGGGGGCAGATCTACAGGGTGAGGAAGTGGCACAGGAGGATCAGGATATCCAACGCCACGGAAAGGAACCTAGCTTCCGCACTTAGAGAACTGGATAGACTATCTTCCAAGATGGGACTACCCCGGAGTATTAGGGAAACATCGGCTATGATCTACAGGCAAGCGGTCGAAAAGAACTTGATCCGTGGAAGAAGCATAGAAACCGTGATAGCCGCATCACTCTACGCGGGATGCAGGAAGTGCAACGTTCCCAGAACGTTAACTGAAATATCAAAGGTAGCTCAGGCCGATGAAAAACAGATCGGCAGGGCATACAGATTCTTATCGAGAGAGCTTTGTCTCAAGTTGATGCCCACTAGGCCCGAGGAGTATATCAAGAGGTTCTGCAGCAAGTTGGAACTTGACAGGGAAGTCATCTCCAGAGGAGAGGAGATAATAACCCAGGCTACGGACCTAGGACTCACATCAGGAAAAGGACCGACCGGCGTAGCGGCAGCGGCGATCTACATATCATCGATAACCGAGGGAGACCCAAGAACACAGAGGGCTATCGCCGAAGTGGCAGGTGTCACGGAGGTCACCATCAGGAACAGGTACAAGGAGATAGCCGAGAAGATAGGTATCGTTATAGAAACTTGATAAGTTAACGATATGTTTATAAAACCACGATACTATATTTAACTGAGGAGGTTCAAGTGTCCCGAGTAAGACTTAGCGACCTTAAAAGGGTCCTAAGGGAGGTCCTCGCAGAGAGGAATATCGACGAAGAAGAAGCCGACGAGATAGCGGAGAAAGTGATGAACCTATTCGGTTACGATACCACCATCACCGACAACATTCTATCGACCAACGAGAGAGATCTTTTTTATATGCTCGAGGACTACGATATCTTGGCTACGGAGGAAGAGAGTGTCATACTACCCAGCGGTAAGAGGTGGAGGATCCACTACTGGCGTTTGAAGGAAAATAAGATATGGAGTATACTCGAAGAGATGGAAAAGGAAGATGAGCCCATTGAAGAGGAATCCATCTACAAAAGGTTATCCGACGAAGTTTGGAAGAGGGCCAGCGGCAGCGATTACTGACTTTTTTTGGTGCATACATGAAGAAGAAAAATTTAGAGATCAAATTAGAGCAGGTACCACCACATCCTGACCCAGATGTAAAATACGAGCAGTACTCGACACCGGCGGTCATAGCTGCTGATATACTGTTCACCGCTTACACCCAGGGTGATATACAATCAAAAAAAATCATCGACTTGGGGTGTGGTACGGGTATTTTTTCATTGGGTGCGGGTTTACTGGGGGCTGAAGAAGTAGTTGGTATGGACATCGACGAGGAATCAATACGAGCAGCTAAAGATCTATCGTCTCAATGGGGGTTATCTGATACTGTCCATTTCGAGACAACGGAAGTAAACGATGTTGACGAAAACGCGGACACGGTGATAATGAACCCCCCCTTTGGATCTCAAAAAAAGCACGCTGACGTACCGTTTCTCGACAAGGCCATGGAGATCGCCGACAAGATATATTCTCTACACAATCTAGTCACACGTGACTTCGTGCTCAAACACGTCCAGCAGAACGACTATAAGGTTGTTGGGGAAAAAAGATATATGTTTGAATTGGATAACATTTTTATATTCCATACACAAAGGAAAAAACCGATTGAAGTCGGATTATTCATAATAGAGAGGAAATAACATGGCAGAAAATGATGATGATATCGTTATACCCGGGGATAGATTGGGAACGACTGAAGAGTGGATACCAGGCGAGGGCACTTACGAGGACGAAGGAGTGGTGTACTCGAAATCCTTCGGAAGGGTGCACTACGACGAGGACAAGCTGGAAGCCGTGGTAAAACCGCTGAACCCCGTTATCCGTGTCAACGTGGGTGACGTTGTGTACGGCAAGGTACGAGACCGTAGAAAGTCCATAGCGACCGTCGAGATAGAGATCGTCGAGGGAGAATCTAGAGGTATAGAGGATTACTGCGAGGGGACCCTACACATCTCAAAGGTGTCTAACGACTACATCGATGATCTGGAGAACGCTTTCTTGAAGGGAGATATCGTGAGAGCGAAGGTGACCCAGGTAGAGCCTTCGATACAGTTGACCACCCAGGGAAAGAATTATGGTGTGGTGCGTGGGTACTGCTTCCAGTGCAGAAAGTCTATGGAAAGACAGAGGAACAGGCTATACTGTAGTTACTGTGAAAGAAGGGAAAGTAGAAAGTTATCCGACCTTTATGGTAACATAAAATTAAAAAGCAAATAGAGGTGAAAGCTGACTTGGTAGATACCGGTAAGACGTTAACCGCCATAGAAGAATTGAAGCGTTGGGAGAAAAGGGAGGAGGAGATCCTAGAGAGGATGAAAGAGTTGAAAGAAGAGAAGAAGAAGCTGCAAGAAAAGGCTAAAGATCTGAAGAACGCTATAAATGAGTGTGAAGAGGGTATCAGACAAATGAGAAAGAGCGGCGAACCGATCAAAAAACACGTGGATAGTTTGGATATAATCTGAGGTGCTGGATTGAACGAGATCAACCTTGATGGATTAAAAAAGATGGCTGATGAATACCAAGAGAAGCACGAACAGATCAAGCAGAGGATAGAAGAGCTAACGGAGGAAGAGAAGAGGTTAAAAAACGAACTGGAGAGGGTGCGCAATCATATTACATATTACCGATCGGTCATCTCGGATATGAAGAAAAAGATGAAGGGAAGTAGGGATTTGGATATCTTCGATAGGATATGAGTTTATATACGATAGTCTATGTAAATTGATTTACACTATCAAAACTTAAATATGTTAACCTTGTTTTACCCTTACGATCGAAGAAAATACAGGAGTGTAATACATGAACATAAAAACACAGGTAGAAGAAATGTTCGAGGACCGTTGTTCAAACAGAGATATCGATGCCCTTGTCCTAACATCAAGGAACGGTGTGCCGATAGCTTCATATATAGATAAGAATGAAAAGACCGAAAGTTTTAGTGCACTTTCTGCAACGATATTAGGTGCTTCAGAAGTAATATTTTCCGGCTTCGGTAAAGGGGATCCCGAGTTGATCGAGATATCATCGGATGACACCCTGCTTCTGGTCAAGGGTGTGGACAAGTCATCGGTGATATCTGCTTTAGCCAACGGTGGAGATATATCAGAATTAAATGGATTGATGGATGAATTGATCGATAATATTAGACAACTCAAAAATGTTGAAGAATAATGTGGTGGTAAAAAATGTCAGCCAATGAAGAGAATGTAAGTAAAGACAGAAAAAAATCAGAAAGCATACCATCAGAAGTGATATCTTTCCTCCAGCGTAAAGGTGGTTCTTCACTTTTGCTTAAAGGTAATGCAGGTACCGGAAAAACGACTCTAGCATTACAATTAATTGAAGAATTAGGTGACCCAGATAAGAGTTTTTATCTGTCAACCAGGGTTTCGGATCAAAGTTTGTACAATCAATTTCCATGGTTGGAAGAAAAAGAGATGAAAAGCAGGGTGATAGACTCCAGTAAGGTTTTCTTAGAGGCGATGTACGGTGGGAAGGAAATACCGGAGGACGAAGATCTACCCGAAGTTGAAAAGAAGAAGATAGAATCCGCCAAAGAATTTTTAGGCAGCATCGAAGAGGATGTCGTACCCAACGAGGTCAACAGGACTCGATTGAACAGCTTGGAAGAGAGGATACCGGGATTGGAACGCATATACGATAGGATAGACCACGTCCTACCGAAGAGATGCACCCTGGTGGTGGACAGCGTAGAAGGGCTGACTCATAAGTACGGCATCGACCCGGAGACGTTCATAATGACGCTTCAAAAGGACCTTGTTGAGCACTCCAATACCAATGTAATCATGGTACTCGAAAAGGAAAAGGCCAAGAATCTAGAGTACCTCGTCGACGGCGTGGTTCAACTCAACAGATTCCAGATAGAGAACAGAGATGTCAGGGAGATAAAGATAATCAAACTCAGGGCTATCGGGATCCAGCAGCCGTCTTACCTCATGACCCTGGAAGGTGGAAGATTCAGAACTTTTGAACCATTTTCGGTAAAAGTAGATAAAAAGAAAGAGTGGACCTCGGTTACTACAAAAGAGGGATACTACAGCACCGGGACCAGCGATCTCAACGATCTCTTGGCTGGTGGATTCGAGGTAGGCAGCTACAACGTCTTCGAAGTGAAAGAAGATGTCAGCAACGAGGAATATCTATCCGTAGTAAGACCGATCTTCTTGAACTTTTTAGCGGAGAATAGGGGTGTACTGACGATACTGTCTGGAGGTACTCACCCTGAAAATCTAAGGGACGACCTTACACGATTTGTTTCAGAAGACAGATTCGATTCGAAATTCAGGGTGGTAGATTACTTCTCACCTCAATCCGAGAAGCCGTATATGATGGCACTGGGAGGTAAAAAGAGGGACGAGGTCGGAAAAATATACACCAAGAACATCCGGGAGATAAGCGATGAAGGAGAAACACCCTGGATGGATTACGTCGGCTTCGATACAATGGAGTACCTAACAGGTAATGAAATAGCGATAAGAGATCTGTTGGAATCTGTGGCAAATACCAAGGCATCCAAGAATCTGGGTATAGGCATAATGAAACACGGCCTAAAACTATCAAGCGAGATCAAAAATATGGCGGATACATACATAGTGATAACCAGTATAAACAACACTCCCTGTATTTACGGTATCAAACCCAAAACTGGTCTCTATGCGATACAGCCTGATGAAGAGAAGGGCAGTCCCCACATCTCGCTGATACCCATAAGGTAAAAACAGAATCGGAACTATCAGTAACCGTATTCTCCCTTCAGGGGCACGAAAGCAACGCCCCCGAGCTTTTCTTTCTTTATCTTATCTTCAGCGGTTCTAGTAACACGTATAAGTTCCTGGAAAAAACCGCTGCTCACGGGTAAAAGCAGTTTCCCTCCTACTTTCAACTGTCTTATAAGTGGCGGTGGTATCTCCGGTGCGGCACATGCTACGGAGATCCTGTCATAGGGTGCCTCTTCTTCGTAACCGCTGGAACCGTCTCCTCTGATGACCTCCACGTTTTGTATTCCTGTCTTTTCAAGTGCCTTTTCTGCTGAACGAGCGAGTTCTTCCAATAACTCTACTGAAAAAACTATTCCCTCCTCTTTCACGACCCGAGAGATCACTGCGGCATGATATCCCATTCCACCACCGACCTCGAGGACTTTATGTCCAGGTTCTAGATCTAGTTTCTCCACCATCATAGCCACCATATGCGGTGCGGAGATCGTCTGCCCGCCACCGATGGGCTGTGGAGAATCCACATAGGCGTATTTTTCCATGTGATCCGGCATGAAGTTCTCCCTTGGGATGCTCAGCATCGCTCTCTTGACCTCATTTGATTTGATGTAACCGTACTTTTCAAGTTCATCCAACAACCTTTTTCTTTCCTCGATCATATCCATCATCTCAACTCAGACCAGGTCTCTACGAACCTATCGACCGCATCATCTAAGAAAGAGGACTTGTAGGTTATTAAAACCTGTGCAACCTCGTCTTCGTTTTTACAGGAATATATCTTCCTCCTACCTTCTTTCCTAGATACGATAATTCCTCTATCTTTCATCTTATTCAGGTGGAAAGAGATAGTGGACTTAGAAACATCGAATTGTTCAGCTATCTCAGTGAACCCATATTCACCTTTTTTCAATAGGATTAATATTACTTTCCTGGGAATATCCTGCCGTAAAATGCCCAAAATCTTTCTATCTGGGTAGTTCACCTCGTCATCCACATAGTATCTTTTTTTATTCCCCGTCAATTCCCCTGCTATCAGACCCCTTTCTTCCATGTAATTAAGATGATATTCCAGTTGACCCGTGGGCATATCGAGTGCCTTCTGGATCTCCCTCATGTAGCACCCGGGGTATCGAGAGATATGTAAAAAAATCTCTCTTCTGCTGTCCAACTCCAGAACATCATCTTTTAGCCCCATGGTTTGATTTCACTTCCTTAGGATTGCAAGGTAGAGGAGTACGACGATCAAAAGATCAAGCGATAACATGAAGATATTCGGTTCCCCTAGAGGGGCTATGGAGAATAGGCGTGAAAGAAGTGCGTATATTCCTATCGCCCCGAATATCACGAAGGTTAAAGTGATCAACAACAATTTTTTACTACCCGATCTTCGGTAACTGGAAAAACCCACCATCGCCTGCAGTATCGCCAGACCGGCCAGACAGACAGATACCAGAGTATATATCATATCCATTTTGACACCACGTCGAGAGAAGCTTATCTCCTTATAATTTTTCTGTACGTATAAGAGTTTTTATATGGATGAGTTCATGTTACTAGTAATATTTAAGAGATAGATACCATGACTGAGATCCCGAAGAGCCATCCTAGATACGAATCGCTGAGGGTCCGAGAACTGTTGGTCGAAGGTGTAGAAGAGGGTATCACATCCAAAGCTGGACTCATAGCACACGGCAGGGGAGAGGCGTTCGATTACCTGCTGGGCGAGGAGACCATAGATACTGCTGTGATCGCCGAAAGGGCGGCGGTGGATCGTATGCTTGAAGCCGATAACCCAGTTATATCAGTTAACGGCAACGTCGCCGCGCTGGTGCCGGGAGAGATAGTCGAGTTAGCAGAAAGGCTGGAAGCCAAGCTCGAGGTGAACCTGTTCCACCGAACCGATGAGCGGATGGAGAAGATACGCGGCAAACTGCTCGAACACGGAGCCGATGCGGTTTACGGTCTTGATGCGGATGCAGAGATCCCGGGACTAGACCACGACAGAGCACTATGTTCGAAAGAAGGTATCTACACTTCCGATGTGGTGCTGGTACCTCTGGAGGACGGCGATCGGGCCACGGCTCTCTCCGAGATGGGTAAGACGGTGATAACCATCGATCTGAACCCGCTGTCTCGCACGGCTCAGACCGCCGATATAACCATCGTAGATAATATAACCAGAGCCGTTCCCAACATGATCCGGATCAAACCGCTTCCCGGTAGGTTCGATAACGAAGAGAATCTTAATTCAGTTATGAATCACATCGCAGAACGGTTGAAAGAAGAATCTAAGAAATAGAAAAAGACAATTATAATAGGATGATATAAAGGAGCGATAACATGAACAATCTCGTCGAAAAAGGTGTTAAACGGTTGAAATGGGCAAGGGATCACATGGACGTGATCGACATAGTGAGAGAAGAAGTCAAGGACAGTGGATATCTAGATGGATTGAACATCTCCATGGCACTGCACGTGGAGGCGAAAACGGGTATCCTCGGACTATCGCTTGCTCATGCCGGAGCGAACATAAAGATGGCCAGCTGCAACCCGCTTTCAACTGACGATTCAGTTGCGGAGGCACTGCGGGAAGAGTACAATCTGGACGTCTTCGCAAAGAGGGGAGAGACCCAGGAAGAGTACTACGATAATCTGAACAAGATCTTAGAGCACGACCCAGACGTCGTCATCGACGACGGCGGCGATCTGATCTCTCTGATCCACACGGAAAGAACGGACCTGATCGACGGGATCTACGGTGGTGCAGAGGAGACGACGACCGGTATAGTCCGCTTACGGGCCATGGAGAAGGACGGAGCGCTGAAGTTCCCGGTGATGTCAGTGAACGATGCCTTCATGAAACACCTTTTCGACAATCGATACGGCACCGGTCAGTCCACTATGGACGGGCTGATGACCGCAACGAATTTACAGCTGAGCGGGAAGAAGGTCTTGGTGGCAGGCTACGGGTGGTGCGGTAAAGGCATCGCCATGAGGGCCAAGGGCATGGGAGCCGACGTGATGGTATCCGAGATCGACCCGATAAAAGCGGTGGAGGCCAAGATGGAGGGCTTCGAAGTGGCTCCAGCTAAAGAGAACATCAAGAAGGCGGACTTCGTGGTCACGGTGACCGGAGTCAAAAACGTCATCGGTAGAGAAGAGATCCAGAACGCCAAGGACGGCTGCATACTGGCGAACTCGGGCCACTTCAACAACGAGATATCGATACCCCTCCTCGAGGAGATGTCTAAGGATAAAAGGGAAGCCAGGGAAGATGTTATGGAATATACACTGGAAAACGGCAAGAAGATCTACCTGCTGGCCGATGGAAGACTGGTTAACCTGGCGGTAGGACAGGGGCACCCGGCGGAGATCATGGACATGAGCTTCTCGCTGCAGATGCTGGCGGCCGAGTACGTAGTTAAGAACGAAGGATTAGAGCCCAAGGTGCACGGTATCCCCAGAGAGCTGGACGAGAAGGTTGCTAGGCTGAGATTGAAAGCTGATGGTGTAGAGATCGATGAACTGACACAGGAGCAGAGGGACTACGTAGAGGGATGGGAAGAGGGGACGTGAATGTAAAAAGATCCATGACGCTATAACCCGACTAGATAAAAAAACCCAAGATTTATTAAGCATCATCCTAATACGAAGGCAAAGGAGTGAATATCATCTTCGTCTATGTGAAGGTAAATCATCCCTGGGATGATTAGCGGTCACTCATTTTTTATTCATTACAATATCTATTTTCATATAGGTGATGGTGGTCATCAGCTCTCAACATAGGAGCATAAAAAGATGAGAAAGAAAAAGGTCTTGGTGCTGAGCGTTATGATAATGTTAGCTTTAGGAAGCGTTGCTTACGCTAAAAGTGGAATGACAGAAAATATTACGACTTACATGAAGGGAGAAGGGTCAAGTATATCTTCTTTTTCGGGCGGTAATGGCACGGAAGGTAATCCATACCTGATCAGCAACGTGACCCAGCTGCAGAACATGACCGCGAACGTAACTGCACACTATGAGTTGGCAAACGACATCGATGCATCCAACACAACAGAGTGGAACGGCGGCGCCGGATTTAAGCCGGTCGGGAATAACACCGAATACTTTACAGGTAGCTTTGATGGCCAGAATTACACCATCACCGATCTGTATATCAATCGATCTAGTGTGAATTACGTAGGATTGTTTGGTTATACCGATGCCGGAGCAGAAGTATCTGACGTCGGACTCGTGGATGCAAACATCACCGGTTCCAGCTCTGTAGGCGGACTCGTGGGTATAAACGGTTATGATGGGACGGTGAACAACTCGTACGCTACGGGAGATGTGAACGGAACGAACGGGGATGTAGGCGGCCTCGTGGGAACCAATAGTGGCACGGTCAACAACTCGTATGCCGGAGGAAACGTGAGTGGAGGCGGAACTATAGGTGGACTCGTGGGTAGAAACGGTTATGATAGCATGGTGAACAACTCGTACGCTACGGGAGATGTGAACGGAACGAGCTGGGATACAGGTGGGCTCGTGGGATACAACGAAGGCACGGTGGACTACTCGTATGCAACCGGGAACGTGAATGGAGACAGCCCAGTAGGCGGACTCGTTGGAACCAACTATGGCATAGTGAACCACTCGTATGCTGCGGGAGATGTGAACGGCACCGACTATGTAGGGGGGCTTGTGGGGGTAAGTGATTATTATACCACAATTTCCCACTCATATGCAACTGGTAACGTGAGCGGAAACAGCGATGTAGGTGGACTCCTGGGAATGAGCTATGATAGCTCGGTGTCCAACTCGTATGCAAATACTAATGTGAGCGGAGGAAGCAATGTAGGTGGACTCGTGGGGAAACACGGGGGCAAAGTGTCCAACACGTATGCTGTGGGAACCGTGAACGGAACCAAAGATTTTGGTGGCTTAGTCGGTAATAATACTGAAGGACATGTGATTTCATCTTTCTATCATGAGGATATGCCTGAATGCGATGCATACGGATCCGGAAGTTGGCCTTTGAGTGATGCGGGGTTCAATTCCATCAGTACGTTCGAATCCGCGGGATGGGATATCGAGATGGTCAACACGACCCGTGATCGTCCTTACCTCTCGTGGGAGGAAGGTGAAAACAGTTCCGATTGGTTTATCCAGGAGACTGAAAAAACCTATAATCTAACGATCCAGACTGAAGGAGGAGGTTCTACTGACCCGTCAGTGGGGACTCATGTTTATTACGAGCACGGAAAAATAATCATCGAAGCTATTTCAGATGATCTATCAGAATATTACTTTGTTAACTGGACAGGCGATGTAGAATCTGACGAAAAAGTGATCAATCTGACCATGGATCAAGACAAGACGGTAACTGCTAACTTTGAAGCGGTAGATACCGATATATATACCTGGGAGCACTTGTACAATGTGAGGTATTATCTGTCTGGTAATTTCACTTTGATGAACGATCTAGACGAAACCACAGAAGGTTATGAAGAATATGTCAATACTGAAGAAGGCTGGGACCCTATCGGGGATTATAACAATGAGGAAGACGTCGAGTTCATAGGGACTTTCGACGGAAACGGGTACGAGATAAGAGATCTTTACATAAATAGATCAGGTGAGCAATATGTAGGGTTGTTTGGTTATATCGACGATGGAAGTAAAGTTTCTAATGTTGGACTCGTCGATGCAAACGTGAGCGGAGGCGAGAATATAGGCGGACTGGTTGGATCAATAAACGGTGGTACGGTAGAGAACTCGTATGTCACGGGGAACCTGAGCAGTACCAGTGGCAGTGGTTGTTTAGGCGGGCTCGTTGGAGTTAATTCTGATACAGTCAATAACTCGTATGCTGCGGTATACGTGAACGGAACTGCAGATGTAGGCGGACTCGTGGCGAGTAATTATGGCACGGTGACCAACTCGTATGCGACAGGAGATCTGAAAGGGGGCGCTAGTGTAGGCGGACTCATCGGAGACAACGACGGCTCGGTGTTTAACTCCTATGCTACGGCAAATCTGAGCGATTATCCCGATCACTACACCTATCTAGGTGGGCTCATAGGGATCAACAGTGGCCCGCTGTCCAACTCGTATGCGACAGGGACTGTAACCGGAGATGACGATGTAGGCGGACTCGTGGGATTGAACTATAATACGGTGTCAAACACATACGCTAGAGGAAACGTGAGTGGAAACAGTGAGGTAGGGGGATTAGTGGGGGAGAACAGCGGTACGGTGAACACCTCGTACGCAACAGGTGAAGTGAGCGGAAACACCGATGTAGGTGGCCTGGTGGGACTGAACGACGGGGGCACGGTGTCCAATTCGTTCTGGGACAACCAAACCTCCGGACAGACCACAAGCGACGGTGGAACGGGAAAGAACACCACAGAGATGAAGACTCAGAGCACCTTTACAGATGCAGGTTGGGATTTCGATAACACATGGTGGATGATAGAGGATGAGACGTATCCTTTGCTATCCTGGCAGCCGAAAAATACCACTGACATCGAACTCACCGCAGGCGGTCTCGCTGACGGTTGGAACTTCTTGTCATTCGACCTAAAGCCTGTGGATAGCGATCTGACGGCTATACTCGACGATATAGAGTATGGTATAGCAGGTAGCTACGACAAGGTGATGTATTACAATGCTTCTGCAGATGAATGGAGGACCTTCACCCCAGATAGAGCATCTCATTACAACTCACTTCATACATGGGACAGAACTATGGGTATCTGGATACACATGACATCTAACGCCACTCTGACTATAGCAGGCGAGGCCCCGTCCTCTACCAATATCACACTCGAGCCTGGTTGGAACATTGTCGGTTACCCGTCGGAAACGGATAGAATAGCTGCTGATGTGTTACCTCCTGAAGTCACTAAAATAGGAACATTCGACAAATATGCTGAATACAATATCGATTATATATATGATATGTCTACAGAGGTCTTGGTCACAGGTAGAGGATATTGGATGTACAACGACGCCGATTACATCGTGGAATGGAGTGTTACGTATCGAATTTAAAATGTAAATAAATGGAGCATAAAAAGATGAGAAAAAAGATCGTAATGTTGGTCGTGGTTTTACTGTTGACAAGTGCGTTGATCAGCGGATTGAGTTATTCGGTTGTAGATGACGATTCGAACAAAATTTTGGGAGAGGAGAGTGAATACGAGGGCAGTGGAATCTACGCCTCCCATGCACCCATCCGGATAGATGATAACAGTGAGCTGGCCGCGGAAGCATCGTCAGGCAGTGGAACCGAGAATGATCCGTACATCATAGAGGGTTACGAGATCGATGGGGGCGGAGAAGGTTACTGTGTATATATCGGAAACACTACAGATTATTATGTTTTAAGGGACTGTTACCTGTACAACGCTAGTAGTTATGGAGAACACGGTGTCCATATCTATTATTCAGTAAACGGACGATTGAAAAACAACACCGTGATAAACAATTACTATGGCATACATCTTGATGAATTGGCAGATAATAATAGATTGGATGAGAACAATGTTTCATCGAATAGCGATCTAGGCATCCATCTATATAATTCTGACAACAATCTAATCGAAAACAACAATGTTTCGAACAACGGAAAAGGTATATATATCAGTTATTCCCACAATACCCAGATTTCGAACAACACCGCTTTTTCAAACCATGATGAGGGCATATATGTAAGTGATTCTGACAACAATGAGGTTTATAACAATACAGCATCTAACAGCATTGAGGGAAATGGGATAACCCTTGCTCGTTCAGATAGAAACACGATCCCATCCAATATCGCTTCATCTAACTATGGACACGGGATCAGGATCTGTGATGGGTCCACGAAGAATACTATTTCAAACAATAACTTAACATCGAACGGTAACGGCGGTATAAACCTTGACGACTCCGACAGCAATACATTAGTTGAGAATCACATGTCATCCAACGACCAATATGGGATCGAAATTCATAGATCCAGCGTTGCTAACTTAACTTCCAACGAGATGATCGGCGAGGGCATATACATATCTGGGAGTGACCTGATCCATTGGAACACCCATACCATCGACACATTAAATACCGTTAATGGAAACTCGGTTCAATATTGGAAGAACGAAACATCGGGTACCATACCTTCTGATTCAGGTGAAGTGATCCTCGCTAATTGTTCGGAAGTTACCGTTGAGGATCAAAATGTCAGCGATGCCAACGTGGGTATATTACTTGGATTCTCTGATAATAATACCGTAAGCAGGAATACTGCGATAGAAAATAGTGATTATGGGATATATCTGTACCAGTCTAAATACAATATTTTGACGGACAATGATGTATCCTCCAACTACCGAGGTCTCTACCTAGATCTATCCAACGACAATACTATGATCAATATCACAGCATCATATAATGAGAATAACGGCATCTACCTGTATGATTCCATCAGTAACAGTTTTTCTAACTGTACAATGACATCCAATGAAGCGGATGGGATCGAGCTGGATTATTTCTCAAATAACAATATACTGGAGAATAACAATGCTTCCTCCTCAAACACCGGTAGCGGCATACACCTCTCCCAATCAAGCAGGAATGAGATATCTCATACTACAGCTTCAGATAACTCGGGTGATGGTATTTATCTCTACGAATCGAACAACAACAGTTTTATCGATAACGATCTTACGGAAAATGGTGACGACGGCATAAGTCTATCATCGTCCTCTCATGACAATATTTTGAGAAGTAACAGCGCATCATCCAATAGCGATGATGGTATCGTTATATGGGAATCGTCCAGCAGAAATACTCTTGTAAACAATACAGTTTCCTCGAACAACTTTGACGGGATACGCATCAGTGGCTCGATCGAAAACACGTTTACGAACAATACAGTCTCTTTCAGCGGCCAATATGGTATATATGTCTATAATTCGAACAACAACACGATATATCACAACAATTTCATCGATAACACGGATGGAGGGTATGATGACGGTACAAACACCTGGAATGCGAGCTATCCTACAGGCGGAAACTACTGGAGCGATTACAGCGGTTACGATAACTACAAAGGTCCGAATCAAGATGAACCGGGAAGCGATGGTATCGGAGATAGTAATTATACGATAGAAACCTCAAATGCAGATGAATATCCATTGATGTCCCCTACCAATACAGACACGTACTCGCTAGATCTGTCTGCAGGAGGGAAGAGCGACGGATGGCAGTTCATCTCCTTCCCGATGATACCACATGACGAAAGTATCGAAGATGTTCTCAATTATATCGATGGAAACTATGATAAAGTTATGTATTACGATTCCACGGATGACCAGTGGGAAAGCACTATCATGAATCGTACAGACCATTATAATAATCTTGAAAAGATCAACCATACTATGGGATTCTGGGTTCATATGACGTCGGATGACACCTTGGTCATAGAGGGTAACAAGCCTGTTTCAACTGACATCGTTTTAGAACCGGGTTGGAACATGGTCGGGTATCCGTCGGGGACTAACAGAACCGCTGAAGAAGTTTTGCCCTCTGAGATCTCTAAATTAGGATTGTATAACCCTGATAAGAAATACAACCTTGACTATGTCTACTCAGGGATATTTGATGACATCCTATTAAAGAGAGAGAATGGCTACTGGGTCTACAACGATGCCGATTATAGTGTAAACTGGACCGTCGATTACTGAGAAAATATGGCGGCCCCCCACCTACATACTCAAAACCCCTTTCCGATTTTTCAATATCTCTTTTACAGTTCCTAATGATTATATCTCTTAAATTCCTCCAGGATGCAGACCAAATATGAGAGGGATAAATCCTG
>JAWOBZ010000102.1:0-11833 GCA_046484045.1 Thermoplasmata archaeon
ATGATGATACGCGGTGGGAACAAAGCTTCAATCAGGGCCCAAAACCTTATCTTGTGAGTTATTCGGCACAATCAACAGACGGCAAAGGAAGACAGAACTCCTATGAATACAACTGAAGAGCTTCTTCTGGTGACTGCCGATTCCGTGATAGGCAGGCCTCCGGATTCGGCGGAGGTTCCGGAGGCCGAGCGGGTGAAGGTTCTCTCCATGGTAATTTTATTATATTCTATTCCATATACCAATTAGTCTACTCGGTGAGATAATGAAGATAATCGAAGAAGGTGAAGGCGAATTGATAGGTTGGCACGACCCAGATGAGCACAGAAAGTGGGTTGCAGAGAACAAATCCAGGGAGTTAAAGGATAAGAGGAAAGGGGTGAAAGAAGCTGTAAATCAATACATCTCGGACGGAGATTTCATCGCATCCGGCGGCTTCGGGCATATCCGTGTATCCATGGCATTGATCTACGAGATAATCAGGCAGAAAAAAAAGGATCTCACAATGGCTGGGAAGACGGCTGTCCACGATTCCGACGTTCTTATCGGAGCGGGATGCGTGAACAAGGTCGAGGTCGCATATTCGTTTGGACACGAGCTGAGAGGCCTGTCACCGGCTTCTAGACGAGCCGTAGAATCCGGTAAATGTGAAGTGGGTGCCGAGATCAGCAACGCCGGTTACCAGTGGAGATTTTTAGCCGGTGCCATGGGCGTCCCGTTCATGCCCACGAGGGCACTCATGGGCACGGACACGTTCAAACACAGTTCGGCTAAGGTGGTTAAGGATCCATTCAGCGGTAAACCCATCTGCCTGCTGCCTTCCTGCAACCCAGACGTATCCATGATCCACGTTCCTCGATGTGATAAATACGGAAACGCTCAGATCGACGGCATCGCAGTAGAGGACATCCAGCTTTCCAGATCTTCAAGGAGATTGATAATCACAACTGAAGAGGTCATCGACGAAGAAGAGATAAGGGAGAAACCCTGGCTCACTTCCATACCATTTTATCTAGTCGATGCGGTCGTGGAAGTCCCATGGGGTTCCCATCCCTGCGAGATGCCGTATCAGTATTTCTTCGACGAAGAACATATAGCGGAATGGCTTAAGTTGTCGAAGACAGAGGAGGGAGCGGAGGAGTACTTCGATAAATACGTTTACGGCACCAAGAACTTCGAAGAATACCTCGAATTGATCGGAGGCGAGGAGACTCTGAAATATCTGCAGGAAGTGGAGAGGTATGAAAAACCCATGAAAGCTCCATGGCTGAGGGGTGATTGAATATGAGTGAAAAAGAGTTCGTTGATGATTACACACCTACTGAATTACTAGCCTGCGTAGCATCACATCTTCTCGAGAACGGCAAGACATTCTTCGTCGGCACGGGTCTCCCTATGTTGGCATGTATGCTTGCCCAGAGAACCCATGCTCCTGATTCATTGATAATCTTCGAGGCAGGAGGTATCGGACCGAAGATCCCGGCACTACCTATATCTGTCGGGGATTCCAGAACCTTCCACAAGGCAGTTTCCGCCACATCCATGCACGACGTGATGAGTGCTGCACAGTCGGGATACATAGATTACGGATTCCTCGGTGCCGCACAGCTGGACCCCTACGGTAACATCAACACGACGGTCATAGGCGATCACGACAGACCAAAGGCCAGGTTGCCGGGAAGCGGAGGCGCCAACGATATCGGTTCGTTGTGCTGGAATACCATCGTGCTCATGAGGCAGGACAAGCTGCGGTTCGTCGAAGAATTGGACTTCTTGACAACTCCAGGTTATTTATCTGGGCCCGGGGCTAGGGAGAAAGCTGGATTGCCCGATGACAGTGGCCCTTATCGTGTTATTACCCAGCTCGGTGTCTACGATTTCGACGAAAAAACGAAGAGATTGAGATTGGTAGAGAGATATCCCGGGGTTACCGTTGAAGAGATACGAGAGTACAGCGGTTTCGATATCATCATACCTGATGACCACGGGATCAGCGATCCACCGACCCTGGAAGAGCAGAGGATCTTACACGAGATCGATCCTGAAGGTATGGTTCTAGGCAAGTAAAAGCGTCTATTAATCGGCTTCTTTTTTAACGAGGGAAAGTATTTTATGAGCCTAAGTATTATCGTATAACTAATAAAAAATTCCAACTCGGCTTTTTAGAAAAAAGGCTAGAGAGGAGGAGATATAAATGATAACATTTAGCGACAAGCAACTAAAAGTACCGAAAGTATCTAGACCGGTGTACATGGTTACTGGCGGGATGTCAAAGTTCGGCCGAGCGATCCCAGAGAAACGAACTGAAGAACTTTGTATAGATGCGTTGACCGAGGCGGCTGAGTTCGTTGACATGACTCCCGCAGAACTGAAAGATTTTATCCACACTGCCTATTACGGGCATTTCGCCGACCATTTTGGTGATCAATTGTTGGGTGAAGCTGTGATCCACGACCGTTTAGGTCTTGACCCACTTGGCAATATCGGGATAAAGACGGGCGGTGCAACAGGCGGTTCTACCCTATGGGAGGCCTACAAAACCATAGCATCCGGTTACTCCGACTGCACATTGGCTTTAGGATGGGAAAGGATGGACGAAGTACCCACCGACGAGGGCAACCATCTGATCTCGTGCGCAGCCGATAAGGACTGGGAGACGCCACTCGGACATATCTATACCGGATATTACGCCGTCATGGCTCAGAAATACTGGCAGGTATTCGGAAAGGAAGAAGAATCGTTCAGACGAACCATGGCAGAAGTAGCGGTTAAAAACCGAGGCTACGGCAGGATGAATCCTCACGCCCACGGCGGTAGGGACATCACCGTTGAGGACGTGTTGAAATCTCCGATCGTTGCACATCCATTGAGAGCCTACGACTGCTGTCTTATGAGCGTGGGTTCAGCATGTGCCATCTTAGCGGATGAAGAGACGGCTTACGAGATATCTGACGATCCGATTCGAATTGACGTAGCAGCAGGTAGCCACACTCTACGAGTAGCTGATAGAAGGGACATGGAGATTCCACTGCTGCCAAACGAAGAACCGGGTCAGTACGACGACCTCGGCGAGAGATTCCCAGGAGCAGACCGATATCCGGGCTTCACAGGGTTCTTAGCAGCGAGGATGGCGGCATATTACGGTTATAGGATGACTGGAATAAAAGATCCTACTGAGGACCTTGATATCGTCGAACTCCACGATGCGTTCACTATCAGTGACATACAGACCTACGAAGATATCGGTATCAGACCGTACGGTGAAGGAAGAGATTACGTCGAATCCGGGGATATCTACCACACCAATCCAAACACGGGGAAACCAGGAAAATTACCTGCTAACTTATCCGGTGGATTGATCGGTAATATGCACGCAGTCGGTGCCACGGGTATAATGCAGACCGTCGAGGTCGCACAACATCTGTGGAACCGCTGGGGCGAGATGCACGGAGACGAAGAGAAATGGGAACGGTTCGGCAGAGAGAAACCGGACGACTGGAAGAACATGCAGGTCGAAGGGGCTAAACGAGGTATGGCTATCTCTCATGCAGGAGTCGGATCACACGTGACCGCTACGATACTCCAGAGACCAGAAGCCGTATTGGAAAGAGGTGATTAAGATGGGATGTAAACCTGGAAAAGTATGGATAGAGAAAGGACGCTACAAGATCGACGGAGATTTCCACAAGATAGAGCCGAATCTACCGATTTACGACAAAGAAGGCAACTTGTGGGGTGTTACGAATCCAAGAGATATGACGTATATGCACGCCTACGGCGGGGAATCTGTGTTCTTCGAATCGCTCTCCCAGGGCAAGTTGATGGCATCGAGATGCGACAACGAGGACTGTGAGAACACCGGCTCTTTGTACATGCCCTTCAGGATCCACTGCCCGGATTGTTTGGGGAGAAATACACCCGTGGATATAACTGAAAAGGCGAAGAAAACGTCGAAGGTCCACACGTTCATGATTACCGAGAGGACGGGAGCCTTCAACACACTGCCTACACCGATAAAATTCATCAATGTAGAGTTCGAAGACGTAGCTACCATCTTGATGGGATATCTATCGGTCGGTGAACCTGAGATCGGTATGAGGGTCGTCCCGATATTCAAGACGACGGATCCGACCTATACCATACTAGATCTATCTTGGGTTCCGGAAGGTACCGACGAATCGGAGTTGCCCCAAGGATATACATTCGATTGATACGAATCTATAGTTTCCAAACTCTTTTCTTTTTTTTCTTTTTTGAAAAAAGGTTATATAATTATGTAATATACAAGTGTTAATAACTGGAGTAGATATCATGAGCCAGAAATATATTCAATTGTCAGTCGTACTTATACTATTATTCAGCTTAGTCCCGATGATGAACAACGCGGGATCATCACAAGTGGAAAAGCCAAGAGATGTAACATCCGGAACGTATTTCGCCAAGGACGGTGACTACATCGAACACACACCATCTATAATACAGGTATCCAATGGGAGTTACTACATAGCCTACGAGTCCGGTGATTCGGGTGGTCACTACACCATCAATATGACTAGGTCTTCAGACGGCGTAACCTGGAGCGAAAGTTGGGTCGCTATCGATTCATCCGGATCCATGGGAAATAGACATCCTACACTGATCGAAAGGCAGAACGGTGACCTCATGGTCGCTTACTTCTCCGACAGAAATGGAGATTATGAATTGTTCACATCCACATCTTCTGACGGTCATTCTTGGACCGAGAACGGACCGCTGGGAGTCGATGGACCGGCTATCAACCCGTTTTTGATACAAGAAGATAACGGTGAGTTTTCCATCGCATATCAACGATATGGAACATTTTTAAATTTAAACGACGGAGCTTACTTCACTCACTCCACCGATGGAGTGAACTGGGGGAGTGGGACGGAGGTATGCAGTAACTCTGAGTATCATGCTCTACCCAGGCTCATGAGGGAGAGTGGAGGAGGAGATTACATGTTCACCTATCAGGGGGGAACAACCGGTACCGATTTCGAGATAAGATACAAGACATCACCGGATGGAGTCTCTTGGAGCAGCGAGACCGTACTGACGAACACGGGGAACAGCCACGATTCATTCCCGATGGAACTGGAGAACGGGACCTTCATGGTCTGGTTCGCCACCGCAGTGAGTGACCAGTACGAGATCCATAGAAAATGGTCAAATGATATGGTTAATTGGTCGCCGGACGAGTTCATCGACGTGGGGAATATATATCACGATACGCAGCCGCATCCAGTGCAGCTCAGCAGCAACCAATCCTTCTTGCTCTCATGGGGTTACGCTAGAGACAACAGCTACAGCGACATTGATATCTCGCTGATATGGATCGAAGACATCCAAGCATCCACATACGATATTACACTTACAAGTGGAGGAGCATCGGAGGGATGGAACTTCATTTCTTTCAATCTATTGCCCAGCAGCACGGATTTGGTCTCGATCCTCGAAGATCCCACCAACGGTATCTCGGGCAGCTACGACAAGGTGATGTGGTACGATGCGGGTACCAGCAGCTGGAGAACATACATGGATGGAAGAACCTCACACTACAATGACTTAGGCACCTGGAACGAGAAGATGGGTATATGGATACACATGACAGCCGACGATACATTGACCCTCGAGGGGTCCGTCCCGACCAGCACCGAGATCACACTACAGCCCGGCTGGAACATGGTGGGATACCCGAGCGATACGGTCGGGAACAACGGACTGCCGGTCGAGGTGACAAAGGTGGGGTACTTCAACTCTTCGAGTCAGTATAACATCATGTATGATCACGATCCAGGGACCTTCAGCTTCAATCCGAGAGAAGCGTATTGGGTTTACAACGGTGCGGATACCAGCGTGGTCTGGACAGTGAACTACTGAACCGTTTTCCGACCGACTACCACGTAACCGGTGTGTCCCAGCATATCGAAGGAAGGTCTTACGGCACCCTCCTTGACTTTTATCTCTCTCTCTAGATTTTCGAAGGCTTTGATATCCACGAATCCTTCGTTTTCCATCTCGGTGTAGATCCTCTCTAGTTGGTTCGTCGTCGGAATGTAGCTGACGAAGAATCCTCCGTTCTTTAGAGATAGTTCTGCCATATCCAACGCTTCCCAGGGCTCCGGTATATCGACTATGAAAGCATCGATATCGGTCTGCTTTACATCGCTGGTAACGTCACCTAGAACGGATGACCATCTATCTCCGAATCCCAACCTTTCGATGTTCTTCTTTGCAACCTTTAAATGTTCCTCTCTCAACTCGTAGGTGTACACTTTTCCCTCCGGACCGACGGCTTGACACAGAACAGCGCTGAGGAAACCGGAACCCGCACCACCTTCCACGACTCTGTCTCCGCATGAGATGTCAGCATGGAGTAATATCTGGGCACCGATCCTGGGTAGTATCACCTGTGCCCTTCTCTTGAGAAAGTCAGAGATATCTTTGACGGCGGGCTGTAGGAGAACGTATTCGTTTCTACCGTATCTCACTTTCTCACCGTAATCGCTGCCGATCAGTTTCGATGTGTCCACGACCCCTAACCCCTTGATCTTCTTCACCTCTCCATCGACTTCGATCAAGATGGACCTGTCGGGATGCCAGACGACCAGAGTATCTCCTTTCTTTATCATGATGGAGCTTCCATGCTCCGATGCCTAATAAAACTTTATCATAAACACCCGGAATTTAAATATAGTATTAATTTGATAACGAATTAGGGAAAAGATAATACTCCCTTTAGAGGAGGAAACGCATATGGGATTAAAAGATAAAGGAAAAGCTTTTGGTGTTCTACTAATCGGCATCATGTTGATTTTAAGTACTGTTATGTTGGCGAGAGGATATATAACGCCTCATGAACGATATGGGACAGCTTACGCAGACGGTGCACCTCTCAGTGATGGAAAAACGATAACCGCTTGGATCGTCGGTGAACAATTCGGTTCGAACGATACTTACAACGGAGATGGTTCATTTGTGATAGATACAAACGGTGATGACGACAGCCAGACTATGTGTAAGTATGGAGGATTGAACGGTGACGAGATAACCTACTGGCTCGATAATGATGGAGACGGTATGCCCGATATGATAGCTAATCAGAACTCTATTTTCACCTCAGGTAAAATAATAAATGAAAATTTAGATTTCTATTCAAGTGCACAACCTGATATGAGTGTGAAGATCAATGAACTAGTACCAGCCCCGTCCAGTGGCAACGATTATGTGTATATTTACACACCTTCCGGGTCCATCACATTGAGCGATTGGAGATTGGAGGATCACGATGGTTTCTCTGCATCGTTGGATACACTCACTACCCAATACAATCCCTCTGCGACTAATATGCTGGCAGTCGACCTTGGAGGGGATATACTAGATTCAGCGGGTGATGAATTGATGCTCTCTTGGAACCCTGGAACCACTGGCATAAATGAGAACAACTGGACTTACATGGATCGGGTTGAATACGGAAACCAAGACGTCAAACCGGACAATACCACACTGGAAGATTATCCTTACGGCTTAAGTACGGGGCAGGGATTAAAACGTATCACCAACGGTTCAGATACTAACGATTGTTCAATGGATTTCTCGGTAGGAACCGCAACACCGTTCCCAGGAGGCATAGTACCGCCTACGATAATGATCACACAGCCCGATGGAGGAGAGGTATGGAAAGTGGGAACGACACAGAATATAACTTGGACCACCTCATCGGGGAACGGAACCATAACAGGTGTTGACTTACAGTACAGCACCGACAGCGGTAGTTCATGGACTGATATCGTAACCGGTACATCGAACGACGGTCTGTATCAATGGACTATCCCAAACGACCCCAGTATCAACTGTCTAGTAAAGGGGATCGTTTACGACGACCAACCATCGAGCAGCTCGGATACCAGCAACGGTACGTTCGAGATATCTCCCAATGTAGAACCTTCTATCACCATCACCTATCCCAACGGAGGAGAAACTTTAGAGGAGGGCGCGAAAGTGGATATCACTTGGACGACCACACCTGGAGACGGGACCATTACCGGAGTCGATCTGGAGTACAGCACGGACAACGGTGCAAGCTGGACGACCATAGTGACTGGTACAACAGATGATGGGACCTATCGATGGACCGTTCCCGACGAATCCAGCTCGAACTGCTTGGTTAGAGGAACGGTTTACGACGATCAACCTTCGAGCGGTACGGATACCAGCGATTCTACATTCGAAATATACGATTATCCGAGTGAACCTCAAGATGTCGATATTGAATACACCGGCTTTTCACAGAATGAATTGATCATCAACGGTAATTTTGCAGGAGATTATTCCGGATGGACACTGACTAGACCCAATAACGACGGCACTTCGCAGTACGATGGAACGGAAACGAACAGTGCAGACGGCAGTGGCTCTATCAACAGCTTTTTAGATATTACAGGTCGTAATGCTGTCTTCGTCGAAGAAGGCGTATGGAATCAAAGCATCACACCTACGACAGTTCAACTGACCGTAAACGGTGCATATAGAGCTACCATCAACGATGTCCAGGGGAGTGTCGATTACAACAGAGCGACGGTAGAGATCGACGTGTACGATACGGGTACCGGCTCATGGCAGAATATTTACTCTACAGGACAGCTGACTGCTTCTACCGCTTGGACAGATTTCGGGCCCGACGCAGTTTATACACCGTCCGGAGAAGCAACTCAAATCAGGGTGAGGCTACTCACCGAGATATCCACCGGTGGAGGCAGTCCAGAACCCACAGCCCAATGCTACGCATGGGCCGATGATATAAGCGTGGAGATGCCCGGAATAGAGGGTGTCGATAATCAGATAAATTGGACGGCGAGTCCAGATGACGGAGCCGGTGATGACGATGTATCCAGATATTTGATTTATCGGTCTGATATGCCAAACGGACCGTGGGATGGATCCAATGTTCTCACAAACGTTACAGCGGATGACAGCTCCGTTTATTCGTATGTTGATGATGGAGCGGGTAAAGGAGACAGCACCAAATGGTGGTATCTCATAAGAGCGGTGGACTTCGATGGACGGAAGAGCACGAATAATAAAGCATATAGAGAACCGAATAAAGTGCGATTTACTTTCACCACGTCTCAGAGAGGACCGGGCTCCGACGGTTGGGAGTTCGTATCCTTGAATCTCATACCCTTCAATACGGATATCAGAACGATCTTGAACGACCCTGTTAACGGTATAAGCGGCAGTTACGACAAGGTAATGGGCTACGATGCCGATAGCGGAGAATGGATGACATACGTGCCAGGAAGAGGAGATCACTACAACGATCTGGGTACATGGGATCAAACAAACGGTATCTGGATCCACATGACATCGGACGATAACCTTACCGTAGAAGGTAATCCGTTATCGAATACAACCATGACCCTTTATCCAGGATGGAACATGGTCAGCTACCCGAGTAACAGCACCGAGAACAGCAACTTACCTTCGGAAATCACCAAGGTTGGATACTTCAACGAGTCCGCAGAGTACAATATATTATACGATTACGATCCGGGTAAGTTTATCTTCGAGCCTTTCGAGGCGTACTGGATCTACAACGGTGCGGATTCTAATGTGGTATGGACGGTGGAGTACTGACATCGCACCTTATCTATCCGAAGAGTTTAATTTACGGTTTACCATAACAGAGCGATGGACGTATCAACTATCATCGATTCATTCCGGGAAGATTTCTACTCCCTAGTTCAACAGATACCCGAGGGAAAAGTATCCACTTATGGAGCCCTGGCTCGAGCCCTTGGAGACATCAGAGCGGCAAGAGCTGTCGGGAAGATGCTCAACGAGAACCCACGGCCGATAATCGTTCCATGCCACCGTGTTGTGATGTCGGATGGGAAGATCGGTGGATTCGGGATGGGTGTTCCCAAGAAGATAGAGATGCTGGCCGAGGAAGGTGTCGAAGTGGAGGACGGTGAGGTGGTGGACTTTGAAGACGTCCTTTTCGAAGATTTCGAATCCGATAAGCCGCTTAACAAGCTCAGGGGTAACCAGGAAGAGATCAAAAAAAGTATCATCATCAAGGACGATTTCGATGAGTTGGAGATCGTAGGTGGCGTTGACGTATCCTACAAAGATTATTACGGCTACGCGGCCCTCTCCATATGGGAGGGAAAAGAGGAGAAAGCCATCGTATTCGAAGAAGGAGAAACCCCGTTTCCATACATCTCCAGTTATCTGAGCTTCAGAGAAACTCCGCTGATAAAGAAGTTGTTGGAAAAAGTAGAAAAAACACCCGACGTTCTGCTCGTAGATGGTAACGGTATCATGCATCCCAGGGGCATCGGACTGGCGTCCCAGCTCGGTGTGATGGCGGACATCCCGACCGTAGGAGTAGCAAAGAGTCAATTGTGTGGGAAACTGGAGGATGAAGTCACGCACAAAGATCCAGTGAGCAGGGTTTTAGATGAAGGAAACCTATTAGGATACGCTTACCTCAGCAGTGATAGAGCCAAAAATCCCATATACGTCTCCCCGGGTCATAGGGTATCACATGAAACGGCTTTGGAAGTAGTTAAGATGTACTGCAACTACAAGATTCCAGATCCTATCAGAAGTGCACACATAAACGCCACTAAAAGGAGAAAAGAAGCATGAAAAAGAAACCCATTTTCTATCATGAAGGGTACGGGAATTACTCCTTCGGAAGTTTTCATCCCTTCGATCCTGAACGGTTCCCCAAGTTTGTAGAGATGGTCAGGAACAGCGAGGAATTATCCTCCGCGATCGAAATCAAAGAAGCAGACTGGGCGAAGGACAAAGAGCTCCAGTTGGTCCATTCAAAGAAATACATCGAAAAGATCTCAGAACTCGAAGAGACCGGAGGAAGGGTATCCCCGGATACCCCGGTCAAACCCGGTACACCCGCGGCGTGCAGAAGGATAGTAGGGGGTTCATTGGGTGCGGCAAAAGACCTAAAAAATAACGACCTCACGTTGAACATGGGCGGACTTCATCACGCAGGCAGGGACTACGGAGAGGGTTTTTGTTTGTTTAACGACGTTGCCATAGCTGCGGAGTATCTCAGGAGAAAGGGAAAGAAGGTGTGTATACTCGATACGGATGCACATCAGGGCAATGGAACAATGGATATATTCTACACCAGTCCAGATGTTCTTTTCATCTCGCTCCATCAGGACCCCAGGACGTTGTACCCCGGCAGGGGTTACGTGCACGAGATAGGCGATGGAGATGGAGAAGGATACAGCGTTAACATACCCCTACCCAGGGATTCCAACATAGCTGAATATAGATACGCATTCGATGAAGTGGTATCCCCCGTGGTCGAGCAGTTCGAACCGGACGTTTTGATCCGAAACGGCGGATCCGATCCTCACCACCAGGATTCCCTCACAGATCTAGCTCTGGATATGAACGGTTTCGTGTATCTCGGAGCGGTAACAAGTGAGATATGTAAAAATGTGGGTGCGAAGCACATCGACCTTTTCCTATCGGGATACGGATTGATGGTTTTAAACGGATGGTTGGCAATGTTGAAAGGTACCATGGACTTGGATATACCGACACCGGACGATCAAAGGATAGGCAGCTTGAAAAATGAACCGAGGAAAAGCATGGTTGAAACCCTCGATGACTTAAAAAATATTCTAGAAGATCATTGGGATCTATGATATCCGTAAATAAACCGTCAAAACATGTACAAATCATGAAAAATTATATATAGAACTTCTTACAAATATATAAGGGGCACACAAAAAAACACACGATTCATTCGCTTTTAAAGTCGTAAGGGGCGTGGATA
>JAWOBZ010000076.1:0-14988 GCA_046484045.1 Thermoplasmata archaeon
GTAGCATTAGGAGGTAATTCTCTTTTACGCCCCGAGGACAGAGGGACCGCCCAGGACCAGATGCAGCACATGAGAGAAACTACGGTGATCCTAGCGGATTTGATAGAGGAAGGTTACGACCTCGTGTTTACACATGGAAACGGGCCACAAGTGGGAAACATACTCCTTCAGAACGAAATAGCTTCAAACAAAGTTCCCCCTCTTCCACTGGATATTTGTGGTGCTCAAACCCAGGGTCAGATCGGATACATGTTCCAGCAGATACTGGGAAATGAACTTCGTAAAAGGAACATATATAGGAACATTGCAAGCGTGGTTACCCAGGTTCTAGTGGATAAGGAGGACAAAGCATTCTACAATCCTACAAAATTTGTGGGGCCATATTACTCAGAGGAGGAAGCCGACAGGATAACCCGCAACAAGGACTGGGTTTTGAAAAAAACATCCGAAGGAAAGTTCCGCAGGGTAGTCCCCTCTCCGACTCCAAAGAGGATAATCGAATCTAAAATAATAAAGGACTTGGTTTTCAGCGGCGAGGAAGGTTACATCGTAATAGCTGCCGGAGGTGGTGGAGTTCCAGTAATAGAGGAGGATGGAGAACTAAAGGGTGTAGAGGGAGTTATAGACAAGGATCTAGCTAGTGCCGTGCTTGCAAAAGAGATACACGAGAAATTTTTTATCATGTTAACCAGGGTCGATCAAGTCTACCTTGACTATGGAACTGAAAAACAGAGGCCCATATTCGAGATGGATGTAGATGAAGCAAAAGAATACATGACAGAAGGACAATTTCCAGCGGGTAGTATGAAGCCAAAGATAGAAGCTTCTATACATTTCCTAGAGAGGGGTGGTGAGAAAGTACTCATCACGACTCCCGAGTGCTTATCTGAAGCTCTAAAGGGTGAATCCGGCACATATATACATAAATGATCTATTCTTTTATTTCATCGCCTGGTGTCCTGAATTCACCGCCCCAGTAAAGGATTGTATTTTCTCTGACATATTCTTCTTTTTTACTAGCACTGATTACCTTCCCGATGAACCAATGGTGATCTCCTGTTTCTATAGTATCCACTACTCTGCAGAAAAAAGTCAGAGGGCATTCTTCTACTCCTGGAGTAGAAATTTTATTGGTCAGTTCCTTTGTGAGGGAGAATTTTTCGAATTTGTCAACATCTCTTCCGGATACCTTTCCACACCCTTTCACTAATTCAAGTTGTTCCTCTGTAGGTACGTTAACGGTGAACTCAGGATGTTCTTTCAACAAATGGAAGGAATGCCTTTCCGGAGCGATCCCGATACCTATATAAGGCGGGTCGAAGGAAAACACATGTATCAAAGCGACGGTGATCAAATTGGATTCTTCACCCTTACCAGTGCCGACCAGGACCGTTGGGAAATGCGGTAACATCTTGACCGAAATAGGTACGGGAATTTTTTCTTTCATAGTATATTGATTGAATGTAGA
This sequence comes from Thermoplasmata archaeon, assembly GCA_046484045.1. Lineage (GTDB taxonomy): Archaea > Thermoplasmatota > Thermoplasmata > Halarchaeoplasmatales > Halarchaeoplasmataceae > CAZHUM01. The sequence goes on from JAWOBZ010000076.1 coordinate 1,469, forward strand.
TAAATCAATCTTTCGCATAGGAATAGAAAAAATTTTTATAGGTTCTTGTCAAAATATATATTATCGGATCACATGAGCAAAGACGGCATAAAAAGAAAGGCGTTTGATTTTTTAAAAAAAATAGAACGTACGATTCTACCCGGTAAAAAAAACGCAAAATGGTTCATCTTATTCAGTGGTGAGCATCCACTACTCTTCAAATTTTTGAGCGTTCTTTTCACTTCTTTGATCGTGTTAGCTGTTGTTCTATCCAGTTGGTACAGTGCATCCGATTATTTTTCTTACCTTCCAGACGATGACGTGATGAACGTAAGCACTGAAGAATTCGGCCATTCACTGGAAGCTTATGAATTGATGGACCATGTGGGGCTCTATCACTTTTTCAGCAGTCCTATAGATTGGAAACTGGAATCAAATAATCCCTCGGGTCGTATATCCAACGAAAACTACAATGGAACCGTCAATATTACACAATTCCACAGTACGTTAAAATTTACATTTAATGTGAATGTGACCAACGATTCCTTGTCATCCTCTAGCCCTCAAGATGAAAGAGATATAATGCAAAATTTCCTTACCTACCAACTCGGGTATAACCTTACCTTAAATGACTATCAAGATACGTACGGAAACGTGTCCGGAGATACGGTGATCACATGCGATCTCAAAGAGGAAGGTGATCGACCCGTTTTTTTTATGAATATGTATCATAGAAATTCTCGATATGGAAGAGTAGTAAATATCATAAAAAAATTAGAAGATCGATCCGAACTCGATCATGATAGATACAACTATATCAGATTGACTGAAACAACTCCTAAGCAGACGAATCATGCAGTGGGTAGTTCAAAATTCAAATATTATTGGAATTTAGATTCCGGAGAACTTACCAGCGACACAAATCAGTATATACACGAAATATTTCAACCCCTTTTGCTAAGTAAACCCAAGGATTTTGACAGATGGGCTGATAAACATGAAGTGAGCCAAAAGATGGATGACATATCCTCTGATGGTTTCGTAGAACTGGTGGATACGTATACCAGCGAAAGGTTTTCTTCTGATAGCGAAGCGGTTTGTGTTGATTATACCCGAGAGTACATCAAAGCTTTCTATTACACAAAATATCGTTGGAAGAACAGCAGTGTTGAATCACTGCATGCATTCCCAGTGAGTTCTTCAGTGATGACACCGGTAACCAGCGACCAAACTCAAAGGGTAGGCCACAGATACGTTGGTATATTGTCAATAAATAAAAAACACCTACATTTCTCTTTTATCGATCCACTTCAGAGCGATAAAAAATTCCCTTCATTCCAATCTTTTATTTCACCCTTGAAAAGAGATCGATTGGACGCCTACGATGACTACCACCATATATCTCTCGAGAATTCAAAAGAACTGGAGGAGATCATGGACATACATAAAATGGACGTTGTCATCAAATACAGCATTTTCTCCACCGTTATTTTGATCATAGTTGCATATCGGATACGCATCCGAAAACTTATAAGAGCCGTTGAACAGGGTTAATCCATTTAACACTTATATACGATATCATGAATCTACCCTGTATGATAGAGAGACCTAGAGGGACTAGGGACCTCGGGCCAGATGAGATGACCTATCGTAATTACGTCGAGGATCAATTGAGGGCTACCTGTGAGAGTTATGGTTACAGGGCGATACAAACTCCCATGTTCGAACACACCAAACTGTTCAAAGAAAAATCTGGCCCCTCCATAATCGAGGAGATATATGCATTCAAGGATAAGGGCGGTAGGGAGATAGCGCTTAGACCCGAGTTCACCGCTTCGGTTATCAGGATGTATTTCCAGGAGATGCGGGAGGTACCTAAGCCCGTCAAGATATACTACTTCGGTTCAGCATTTCGTTACGAGAGACCACAGGCGGGTAGATATCGTGAATTTTGGCAGTTTGGAACCGAATTGATCGGGGCCGATACACCCTATGCCGATGCGGAAAATATAGCCCTTGCATACAACTGCATATCCATACTGGGTCTTACAGATATAAAACTAAAGATATCTAACCTAAATATCTTATCTGATTTTCTCGAAGAGAATGGGGTCGGTAAAAAAGAGAAACTAGAAGTGTATCATTTGGTGGATAAGGGAGAATTCGACGAGATCAGAGATACGTTCGATTATGGAGATATGTTGTGTAAACTAATACAATCCGATCTATCGGAAGCAAAAAAGTATCTCAAAGAGAGTTCATCCATATCATATCTGGAGAAGGTTACAGATTTGCTTTCTTTGTACGAGATCGGAGAAAAAGATTATTCAATAGATCTCTCCACGGTTAGAGGTTTGGATTACTATAAAGGTGTGGTTTTCGAAATCGAAGCCGAAAGGCTCGGTGCGGAAAAACAGATATGTGGAGGGGGGGATTACCAGCTTGGAGATATATTCGGCGGTGAAATAACATCCAAAGGATTCGCTATAGGTTTCGACAGAACCATACTGGCTATGAAGGAAGAAAATATAGAACTAGAAAAAAAAGAGAACAGATACTATATCATACCGATCGAAGAGGAAAACAAAACCTATGCATACGAAGTTTTGAAGTCTCTAAGGGATAAAAATATCATCGCAGATATCGATCTCAAAGGAAGAAGCATTGGTAACGCCATAGGATATGCTGATAAATCCGGCTTCTCACACGTGATCCTATTAGGTGAGGAAGAGGTTAAAAGTGAAGAGGTATCTGTGAAAGATTTGTCCACTGGAAAGCAGGAAAGTGTAGAAAAAAAAGAGTTCTTGGAAAATAAGTAAGAGAAGATAAGGAGAGGATAGATTGAAGATAGCTACATTCAACAAAGGACCATTCATTTTTTTTCTATTGGCTTCATTCTACACCCTGAGCTTGTTCATCGCTCCTTTTACCCTTGAACCAGGAACGGTTGAAAATTTGGATGGGAACGCCAATATGATAGATTACATGGATAGATGGGATGACATGTCCCCTTATCATTCGCTCATCTACACCTTCAGCGACTTTAACTGCCATCAGAAAAGTTCTAGGTCATATTATATCAACGAAAATCAGATGCCTGTCTGTGCGAGGGATGTCGGTATATTCACAGGGATGAGCATCGGTCTTTTTATCATGATGTTCATACAAAGCAGGAGGGACTACAAGGACATTATCTTAGATCTATTACATATAAATAAGAACTATACCCAGGGACGGAAAAGCTGGATCATCGTGATCCTTGGACTTATAACCGTTCTCCCCATGGCTCTCGATGGAGGTATCCAACTGGTCACATCTTATGAAAGCACAAATCCGTTGAGAACGATAACGGGGTTGTTATTCGGCTTTGGCTTTTCTGTGTTCATATGCTCGTTGATCCTTTCATCTCTTCATGACATAAAATTCGAGTGAATCCGGGAAAAAACATTTATATACAATCATACTGCATGGATGAATGAGGTTTCACAATGTCACAGTGGAAAGGTAAATCAAAACGTAAAATCACTGGTGGAAGAAGGCGCTTCCACAGGAAGAAGAAGAAATTTGAATTAGGACCAGATTTCTTCCCCGCAGTTATCGGCGACGATAAGAAGAAGAGAGTAAAGTCCAGGGGAGGCAATTATAAGACCAGAGTAGTTGGTATGGATTTGGTAAATCTTGCTGATAGAGAGGGAAATGTGGAACAAGTGGAAATACAGAATGTGAGCAAAAACCCGGCAAATCCTAACTACGTTCAAAGAAATATCCTGACGAAAGGAGCTATCATCGATACACCCAAGGGAATGGCAAGGATCACATCTAGACCTGGTCAAGACGGGATAGTAAACGCTGTCCTCCTAGAGGAATAAGATGACCAGAAAAAGGAAGACGTGGGTAATCTATCCAGAATATTTTGACAAAAACTTGACTCGAAACCAATGCAGAAGGGTGCCTATCGATAAATCCATAAGTTCACCTACTTTGGATGAGATCAGTCAGATACTAGACGATTATAACATTCCTAACAGGGTTGAAAAACATCAACATCATCCATCTACATGGCACAAAAGGAACGGTAGGATCCTCATATCTAAACAGAACGTACCAAAACAGAAGTTTCTAGTGATGGTTGGAGATAAGTTGAAGAAGAGAAGACATCGATAATTTCACGGTGTTTCTCTCTCTATTTTTATGTAAGTTTTATCATCCTCTTTATCTCTAGCGAATATGAATGTTTTCCTGACGCTGTGAGCGACCCTTACGACCCTGCTGATATCGTACCAGCTGCATTCAAAATTTTTCTTTACCGGCTGGATCATGTATTGTGCATGGAAATCTTCTGGAGATCCTATATAACAGCGGAAAACCGTCCCATACTTGAAACCTGTTTTCGGGATCAGACTCTTTGACCTCAAATCTTTATATATTGAATATCTCAGGTCAAAGTCTTTCTGGATATTTTCGGCATGCTCCTCTAATGTATCTATATCCATCTCTTTTCCATCAAAGCCGTTGTAGACATTCAATACCCCCTCCTCTTTTAAATATAGAGCCTCTAGAAGAGATATCTGCAGTTCTTCCCCCATATCTTTCCCATAAAATCCCTTATTATGAAGTTCATCGAGATCACCTTTAACAAAGGCTCTGTTACCGGCAACGAAAGCCTCATATACCGATTTCTTAGGTATTTGATAGCCCTCTCCTTTTAAGACAATTGTCGATGTTTTATAGTACGTTAGATCTCCTTCTTCATCTACCACGCCGAAGAGGAGCGATTTCTTCAACTGCTCGACTCGTAAACTAATTTTTTCCATATCGACTATCGAAAACTTATCCGTCTCCGCTTTGGCTACCAACCAGCATTCAGAGGGTGTTTTGTTCGGACCTCCTCCGCGGGGGAATACCCGGTAGTGAGCCGGTGAAGTGGCTTCTTTTAGCACGTACCCCCTCATCCTCATATCTCTGTAAAGGGGGTATTTAATCGCCATACCTTTGTCACCATCTAGTAATTTTTCCATTATATCCGCTTTATATACGGCCTTCCCGTTATCATCGAATACATCCAGTCTACCCGCCTCGAGCAGGTAAAGTGCCTCCGTCAAAGTCAATTCTACCCCCCCTCCAGACAAAGGAACGCCGAAGTAACCTTTATTGTAAAGTGTATTTCCTTCTTTCTCGTCCTCGACCAATACCTTGTCATCAACAATTTTTCCAGGCACGTTATCGATTAGATTAGTATATTATAAAAGTCTATTCTTTTATCTCTGTGAAAGACCCGATAGTTTGTTGATATAAATAGGATAAGTATATATAGCATAACATGAGATATTATGGACTGATGGAGAAACTATTCGTTTACGGGACATTGTTGTTCGAAGACGAAGAACCCAGTCATGGGGTTAATGCAAGACAGCATATAAGAGACACAAAATTAGGATGGGTGAAGGGGAAATTGTACGTGGTTGAAGGCTTTCCCTTCCTGGTACCCGGTGGAGAGACGAAAGTCAAGGGAAAATTGTTCTTCTGTGAAGATATTGAACCTCTGATCAAAAAGTACGATAGGATAGAAGGGGCAAATCAGTCCGAACCTTTTTTCGAAAGAAAGAAGATCGAAGTAGAACTCGACGGCGGGGAGACGGAAGAAGCATTTTGCTACGTAGGGGGAAGAAAATTGCAGGATTGCTTCGCTAAACCAGAATACCTTATTAAAAGTGGGGAATGGATGAATATCGAGTGATTGGATGACCAAAACATTTTTAGAATTAAAGTGATTATCTTTTATAATGTCATTAAACCTTCTTGTTTTATCAGACATACATGGATCAGACAGGATCCTTAAGAGAATAGAATCAGTTAAAAACGAGATGCCTATCGATCTAGTTGTCATCTGTGGAGATATAACCCATTTTGGCACCAAAACATGGGCGATTAATTTTTTAAAGAAAATACCCTGGAAAACAATAGGTGTCACTGGAAACTGTGATAGAAGTGATATCGAAGAAGCTTATAGAGAAACGGGGGGAGAATATCTACATCTCAATACCTATGAAATGAACGGATATGTATTTACAGGCATTTCAGGGTCTAATCACACAGAAGGGGAAATAGAAGATTTTTATAAGGTCTCACCCGGGTCAGATATCTTCGTTCTTCACGCCCCACCATATGGATCTCTAGATGTCAACCCTAAAGGTAAGCATATCGGTGACAAGGATGTGAGAGCGTCCGTAGAAGAAAATGAGCCGATGCTAGTCTTGAGCGGTCACGTTCACGAATCTAGGGGGACTTATGATGATGGTACTACATTATATCTCAATCCGGGTCCTTCTATGAACGAGCACTTCGCTTATGTAAAGATAGAAGGAAAAAAGGTAAAAGCTAAATTATTTTAGAGATTTCTATGTTTTAACTCCTACATCTATATTTTAATATAATTAGTGTTATATGCCAATAATTTTTGGCTTATAATATAATTGTGATTATTCACTTAATACACATAACCCATAAGGGTGATTTTTCCCGTTTTTGATGCGATCGATTTTCGATATTGAATTCTAGCACAAACATCTAAAAAATTATTGCTCAATATGCCGGGATCTTCATTTATTTAATCATGACGTTATAAATAATATAAAATCCGACTTCTTTTCATAACATATTTATAATTTACGTCGCATTAGATGTGTTTTACGACATCTTGGGGATACCCTATTTATATGTATCGAATTTTGATGGAAAACTCTACAAAACGCCTTTTTTCGTTAAAAGAGGGTATCCCCCCTACCTTAAAAGTATAATTTTATGGATTTTCCGCATTTTTTACGTTATTTCTTTATCGATGCAAATCCGTGTGTTAATTATTATACTTAAAGTTTATACATATTATGTATACGACATATATTTATATATATTATAGTTTACGTTTAGTGATGCAAAAAATATGCATATACATGAATATTGATATAATGGTTAATAAATATGGCATAATATAAATGTACTAATTAGTAGCATTTATAAGTTTACCCTTGTAAATGCATTATTAGCGTAATACCGTTACTAAATATATAATTACAACTATATATCCAATTAACGCTACATATTATTATAATATGCGAATGGGGTAAATAGCCCCGCCCGGATTCGAACCGGGGTCACAGGCTCCAAAGGCCCATATGATTGACCGCTACACCACGGGGCTTTTACGAAGTAAAAGGTTCGTGGGAACAGGAATTTCTAATTCTCTGTGTACCACGTGGAATTTGCTCTGCAAATTTCCCGAGTTGGTCAGAAGCAGAGCTTCTGACAAACTACGGGGCTTTTTTGTTTAAAAACCCCGAGTATTTGGAATTATTTCATAATTCCGAAACACCACGGGGCTAATTTACTAACTTATACAATTACATATTCCACTGGAATTCGAACGTGTGAGAACCAATAAATATCCATATATATACTTTTCACAAGAACATAATCACTACCGTGGTAGCTAAAGATTGTACAGCAAAAGATAAAGCAGCGGTCATCGGAGCCATCTCATAGATCGTTTCCGCTACAGCGTTAAATCTGTTGCTTCCAATAGGGCCCATTATTGAGAAATTATTTATCACACCGGATTTTACGCCAAAGGAAACTTTTTCTAGATCTTTGATCGCAGCTTTAGTCAACTTTCTGACATCTGAAAGAACTCTATCTTTTTCGATTGATTTACCCACTGGATTGTAATCTTTATTCAGTGTATTAACTTCATGTGTGTCGCTGGTGAATATTTCTGACGCATCAACCAAATCAGATATCTCTTCTTGTATAGTTTCCCTCCAACCACCGATCATGTTGTTCCCATCGATCAGGACATGGGCGTTTTTTACTTCGTCGATCTCAAAAACGGCTACTTTGATCCCTCCTCCGGCTATCCCTTCTGATTTATCGTACCCATTTTTCTGGGCCACACCCATCTTCAGGGTGCCCATTTCCTCACCTTTAATCTCATCTACCAATTTCATAGAACTTTCGATAATACTCTGGTATCTCTTTGAAGGGTAATATACTTCCATAGCCCCTTTTTTAACACAGTTATGAGCATCTACAAAACCCAATGTAGAATAACCTTTCTTTTCCACCTCTAATGACATTATCTCCCCGATCGGTGCATCGATATCCTCTGTCGGGCGGGGAGAGAATGAAACGTTCAAAAACAGACCTTTTCCAAATATCTGACCTCCGACGTTCACCCCATCACTCGAGGTTATATATCTTGTACCTACATTTGTATAATCTATATCTTTCATGGATCTGATTATATCACGAGAGAGTAGGCTGCAATCTTCCTTCTTGATTGGGTTGTGGACGTGCGTACTCGGTCCGTGAAACGTAAATACAGACCTGAATCTCCCTTTAAGATCTCTCGAAAGTATTTCTGTCAGCGCAGAGCCTGCGACTCCTTTGATAGGGCCTGGATGTATGTTGGGAACTATGAAAATGGACTTGTTTTTTTCCTCGGTTTTAAAAATGAAAATTGTGTAATTAACATCGGATTTTATCGATTTCTTTTTAAAGACTTTTTCCAGTCCCTCTTTTCCTACTTCCTTTCCAGCATATAATTGAAACGACATGCGGATAAGGTCCATGGTCGATACGCCGAAATCTTTTATGAATGGTTTGTTCACTATGGATATGAATGCTATTACTGCACTCAAGCCGATCAAGGAGGTCAACACAAATATTAGAATATTTAAGGTGGTCAATGGATAAAAGATATGTAAGAAAACTACCGCAACTACGGATTGGAAATACGTATGAGGAAGAGAAAGAAAGGGTGGTGAAATAAAAACCGATCTAAAAATAAGATATCTGAAAGAGAGGGGGATGGCATATGATATCAGTATGATGGTGTTAAGTTTTAGATTGAAGTTGATATATAATATAATGAAAAAACACACCATAGATAAAGACACCAAAGACATCATGGCCGACTGTCTAAAATTCATCTCTTCTTGGTAGCCAGGAAAATAGGGGAGAACTAAAGTAGATATTAAAACCGGTAGGAAAAATATCGCGATAGCTTCAATTATTCCGTAAACTTCTATCCCAAATATGAAAATACCCATGATTATTGATAAAAATAAACTTGATGGGATTAAAATATATGTACTTGGGCTCCTGAAAAAACTAAGATTGTAATCCCTTTGATGAACAAGCACCGTGTCTTCTTGGCTTTTTTTCATCTTTTTATCTTTGATATTAAACCCTCTAATTTAGATTGTATATTATGTGATTCTTCAATCACCGTTCCAGTTACGATAATATCCGCACCGGCCTCAACTATATCGTATGCCTGTTCTGGCGTCCTGATTCCTCCTCCTACTAGCATGGGCATGCCAACGTTTTCCTTTACCTTTTTAATCATGTCCGTAGGGACCGGTTCAGGCGCTCCCGAACCTGCTTCTAGATAGAGGAGTTTCATTCCTAGATATTGTGCAGCTAGGGAGTAGGATACCGCTACGTCGGGGTCATCTTTAGGGATAAGATCCGCGTCTCCTACCTTCCCAACGGTCATACCTGGTTCGACGATAAGATATGCCATGGAGATAGGTTCTATACCGCTCATCTTTATGAAAGGTGCTCCCTTCACCTGTTCGCCTATGATCTTTTTCCTATCCCTAGAATTTAGCATACTCATAAAATATATTGCATCCACATTCTTTGAGATTGCACTTGCACTGGTGGGAAACTGGATCACCGGGATAGAAACTGATGATTTTATCTCCGACACGGTAGCTTCGAGTTTCTCTTGATTAACGCCGGTAGATCCTCCAACCATAACTGCATCGCTCCCGACTTCGTCTAGGACAGAAGCTATGTATCCCGCATCTATAGGTTCCTGTTCATCTGGGTCTATGAGACCCATATGCAATTTTTCATCTTCCAATTTATTCAGAATATAATCCAATATCTTCATAATATTCCCCCTGCCAGAAAGGCGATAAGGGCTATCATCATAGCTATCTTTAATGTCTTTTGAGCTTTTTTAACATCACCCAATAAATAAATGGAGTATATAAATATTATATCTGCGATTATGACTACGACCAAATAACCCCCCTGAAAAAGACTCGTTAAGTAAGGATAGGGTGAAAGAACCACAGCACCGATCACCAGAAGGGCTATGACGAACTTTGCATTTTTTATTCCCACCCGTTTGGGGAACGTTCTTCGATTTATATCTCCCTTTATGTCCTCGATATCTTTTGCTATCTCTCTTCCGAAGGTTGTAAGGAATGCCAGAATACCTAGGACTAATGGCAACTTCCATGAATTGAATATCGCACCGGCGAAGACGAACAATGAACCTGTGAGCCAAGATATTACGAAATTCCCCGAAAGACCGAGATTCTTTAATTTGACCTCATAAGAAACCATCAACGCCATGCTCAAGAACACTATTATCTGAACATATGGAAAAGTGAGTAAAAAAGACAATACACCCGATACAACGAACATCATCACGGCTATGATCAAGGCATTCCGGGGTTCTATGTCTCCACTGGGGATCGGCCTTTCTGGATGATTGATTTTGTCGACTTCCCTATCGAAGTAATCGTTGAGGGTGTTCCCCGCACCGGTAAACAAAAATACGACACCCATACCGATAACGGTCTTAAATATCCTCTGCGTTGTTGTGATGTCGAAACCGTAGAGTACGATAGTCACGATGAGGACACTAACTGATGCAAGTACGCAGTTAAGTGGACGAATCAACTTAAACAAACTTTTCATCAGTGGGTATTGTACATGTGTACTTTTTATATTTTCCCATCTTTAACAGTAATGTTTTAATAGTGAATCTTATTAGAAGGCATTAGATTTTTTGCCCTGGTAGTGTAGTGGCCTATCATGTGGGCCTGTCGAGCCTGCGACTCGGGTTCAAATCCCGGCCGGGGCGTACACTTTCTTATTCAAAGCCCGCTCTGAAAGTAGCCATACAGGTTTTTTTTAAATCTGAGATTTATACGTTCCAACAACTAAATAACCCAAAACCACATACGACATATATGGATTTATACAGAAGATACGGTCCAGCACCTTACAGGATCATCGTCATCCATGGAGGACCGGGAGCACCCGGATACATGAAACCTGTGGCTGAAGAGCTCTCTACGGAGAGCGGGGTCGTCGAGCCATTACTCAGCGAAGATTCAATAGAAGGGCAGTTGGCGGAATTAAAAAAAACCGTGGATGATATCTGTGATACACCGGTCCACATGATCGGACACTCTTGGGGTGCCTGGCTGGGCCTTATCTACACAGTAGAATTTGCAGATGATGTTAAAAAACTCATTTTATTGAACTCTGGACCCTTCGAGCAGAGGTATAAAGAAGAGATCCGTAAGAATCGGACGGATAGGTTGGATCATGAAGAAAGGAAAGAATTTATCCAGTTAAGCAAAATAATCGACGAGGGAGATTACGATGAAAACGTCATAGAGAGATACATCGAATTGGTAGAGAAAGCAGATTCATTCGATCCTGTCTCTTTCAAGAATGAACTAATCGAATTTCAACCAGATGTAAATAAAAAGGTATGGAGGGAGGCGGAACGTATGCGTAAGAGCGGGAAGTTGATGAGCTATGCCGAGAAGATTGACTGTCCAGTGGTTGCCATCCACGGTGAGTACGATCCCCATCCTTTTGAAGGTGTTGAAATTCCTTTATCGGATGTTGTGAATGATTTTAAATTTATTCTGATAGAGGATTGTGGACACTACCCGTGGAGGGAAAAAAAGGCGAACAGAGAATTCTATCGAAAGTTAAGAGATGAACTCTAACATACATACATTTTCTAAAGTCGAATCGAATATCGATTTACCGGTAATAGATATAAGTAATGAACATTATTTTATAGATATCAAATCACGATCATTCCTCCTCCCTCCTTTTTTCTTAACTCTTCACACAATTTATTTACGAGTAGCACATATAGAATCTTATGAATAAGGGTAAGATATTCACAATAGGGAGTAACCTAAATATTTCTTCCAACGAGCCCTTGCTTATCAAATTTGTTGAATCGATAAATAAACCAGACCCCACGATCGGGATCGTCCCATCTGCAAACGCTAATCCATCTCCTTCGGGCAAAATCTACAAAGATATCTTTGAAAGCTTGGGAATTCGAACGCTTCTAATCAATCCAGAAGACCGTGATGAGGCTAACGATGAAAGATTCGCTTCCATAACAGAAGATGTAGACGCTTTCTTCTTCATCGGTGGGCATCAACTAAGAGTGACAGCCATGCTCAGCAAAACAAAACTTCTCGAAAACATCCATAAAAAGTTCAACCAGGGTGCCTTATTAGGTGGGATTGGAGCTGGGACTGTATGTTTCACTTCAAAGATGATCGCGCAGGATCTAATCCAGCATAATTTTGTTAAAGGTGAAGTAGAGCTGACCGATGGATTAGGATTCATAGATAATGCTGTGATCGACACACATTTCACCATCAGGGGAAAATTGCCTATCTTGGTACACGTGATCTCTGAAAATCCACATCTTTTGGGAGTCGGAATAGGTGAAGAAACAGGTATAATGTGGAATTTCGATAAGATGGAATTCGAAGTCTACGGAAGAAAAAATATCATAGTGCTGGATGGTAAAGATACTGACATAGAGGACACATCGAAGACGGGAGTCGGTGAACCGATCAGAGCAGCCAACATTAAGATACATACACTTACGGTAGGATGTAAATACAGATTCCACGATAGACAAATAATCTATCCTTAAAAAACCGTTTTTCCTATCTTTTTGTACATCTCTTTACGTTCATTAAAATATTCTATTTCACCTGAAAATACTTTATGGTATTTCTCCAAAATAGATTCATCTAACACTTCTTCAAATTTCGGCCAGATCCCCTTTCTCATGTTCAGTTTGTCTAAATATATTTCATTCACTCCTATCTCCCCCAACCGAGAAGCTATTTCTTCAAGGGATTCTTTATCATCGTTTTTGTATGGTATAAGGGGACCGATGAAGACCCATGTGTTCACCCCTTCTTCAACTAATTTTTCTAACGCCGATAATCTTTTTTCAACATCTGGAGAACCGGGTTCGAACGTTCTTTTAAATTCATCATCCAAAGAAGTTATGGTCAACCCAACATCCGCATCCATATCCTTGAGTATATCTATATCTCTCGTTACAAGGTCAGATTTGGTTTGAATAAGGATGTGATAATCGTATTTTTTCAGCTGTTCTAAACACATCCTGGTAAGCATGTAATCCTTCTCTACAGGTTGGTACGGGTCGGTTACGCTTCCAACCCGGACTACACCTTTCTTCTTTGATTTCAATTCCTTTGCCAGTGCATTGGGAATATTTCTTTTGATATCTACGAAGGTACCCCATTCTCTTTCCTCTCGCAACACGAAGGGTGCATAACAGTATCTGCAGTTATGACTGCATCCCTTGTACGGATTCAAGGCGTAATCGGCTTCAAGTCCGGATTTCGATAGTGCTGTTTTACAGGTTATTTCCTTTATCT
>JAWOBZ010000064.1:0-4038 GCA_046484045.1 Thermoplasmata archaeon
GGAATGGTGGGATGAGATTATGGGGTTTACTAAAGGGGATATGGAAATGATAAAGAAACAACACGATATATCACAACAATTTCATCGATAACACGGATGGAGGGTATGATGACGGTACAAACACCTGGAATGCGAGCTATCCTACAGGCGGAAACTACTGGAGCGATTACGACGGTGATGATAACTACTCCGGTCCGAATCAAGATGAACCCGGTTGGGATGGTATAGGAGATAGTAATTATACGCTAGATAGTGCCTCAAACACCGACGAATATCCGCTGATGTTCCCCACCTATGCAGACACGTACTCGCTCAATCTGTCCGCAGAGGAGAAGAGCGAGGGATGGCAGTTCATATCCCTACCGATCTTACCGCATGATGAAAGTATCGAAGAAGTTCTCAAGTATATCGAAGGAAGCTATGACAAGGTGATGCATTACGATTCCACGGATGGCCGGTGGGAAACCACTGTCGTGAATCGTACAGAACATTATAATGACTTTACAGAGATCAACCATACTATGGGTTTCTGGGTTCATATGACGTCGGAGGACACCTTGGTCATAGGGGGTAACAAACCTGTTTCAACTGACATCGTTTTACAGCCTGGCTGGAACATGGTCGGTTACGCATCTGCAACGGACAGGTTGGCAAATGATACGTTACCGTCAGAAGTCACCAAGATAGGCGTTTTCAACGCGTCTAGAGAATACAATATAGAATACATATACGATTTGACCACATATACGATGACCGCCGGTGAAGGCTACTGGGTCTACAACGATGCCAACTACGATGCGGTTTGGACCGTTGAATACTGAATGGAACAGTTAACATGGCCAAACATAATCCCATCCCAACCAACGAAAAATAATCATCAGAAATATTTATATTTGGTAAGCTATACTCGGCTCCTAGACAGAGCTCTTGGTGGTATCCAATGACATCTGGAAAAAACAAAAATCTGATGATAATTTTAGCGGTCGGGTTGATAGCACTGCTTATAATCGGATCGATTTTTATCTATGAACCCCCGCTCCAAAGGTACGAGAAGAGGAGGGACATGATGGACACCTATGTCACTATCATGGTTTACGATACTGATGAGGACCACGCTATGAAGTCCATTGATTCAGCCTTCGATAGGATAGAAGAGGTCATAGCAATAACTTCACGTTACAACAGCTCGTCAGAACTCTACAGTTTGAACGAACAGGGACAGCTCACCGATGCCTCACCGGAACTCGTCGAACTAATAGAGACCTCGATCCACTACTACGAGATCACCGACGGTGCATTCGACATCACAATCACTCCGTTATTAGACCTCTGGAGCGAGGAATTTAAACTCACCGAGCTCGATACTGATTACAGATCAGATCTCGAAGCCGGCACTTTTTCGGAATCGTTGAGAGATGAGTTCGAGGACCTCGATCCACCTCTATACGAGCTGGTCGAGACACCTACGGTATCTTCATCTGACCACGGCTGGATGGTGTCTTCTTCCTGGCAGATGTATTACATCACCGACGGAGATACGAGCCTTTCACTATCGACGAATTTCTGGTACCTTCCCTACGATACACAGGGGTACTACATCAACCAGACCCAGCAGTACGTGGGATCGGACAAGATCCAGATCCAGGGGAGCTCAATAACACTTCAAGAGGGTATGAGCCTTACTCTGGATGGAATCGCCAAGGGGTATGCCGTGGACGAAGCCGTCGAAGAATTGAGAAGTAATGATATCGACAGCGCCTTGGTGAACGCAGGCGGCGATATAGCAACCTTGGGTGAAAAGCCGGGAGGCGAAAAGTGGGTGACCGGATTGAGAAATCCCGAAGATGAAGAAGAGTCGGTCATGGAATTCGAACTATCTGGAGAAGCGATAGCCACCTCTGGCAACTATGAACGGTATTTCGACGAAAATGCCGAAGTTGGACACATCATGGACCCGAGAACGGGAAGGACGGTGACGAAGTGCTCGAGTGCGACGATCATCGCTGGCGAATGCACTTCAGCGGACGCTTTGGCTACTGCGATTTTCGTTTTAGGACCCGAAGATGGAACGAATCTTGTCAACTCTCTCGATGGGACGGAATCACTGGTGTTGGGATACGAGGACCCGTCCGTGATGACCGAATCAGATGGCATGTCTGATCATGAAATGAAAGAAGGATAAAATTAGACGGTGCATAAAAATGGATTTGTTTAATAGTAAAAAAAGCAGTGGGGTACACCCCCCGGAAAACAAGCTGTCCAGCGGTAAAAAGATAGAGCGTGCCGAACTGCCGAGAGAGGTGACCCTGCCACTCAGCCAGCATATCGGAGCACCTGCAAAAGCCATAGTCAAGAAAGGTGATGAAGTAAAAACGGGTCAGAAGATAGCTGAAGCCGGTGGATTCGTTTCAGCACCGATCCACGCCACCGTATCGGGAAAAGTAACGAAGATAACAAAGACCGTCAGTGCCGTCACATCACAGGTTGTCGAGGCGATAGTTATAGAATCAGATGGAAAGGACGAATGGGTCGAGATAGAAAAACCGAAGCATCCCAGCAGGCAGACTAAAGACGAGATGCTGGAGTACATAAAAGAAGCCGGTATCGTCGGTCTAGGTGGTGCTACGTTCCCGACGCACGTCAAACTGCAGCCTCCGCCGGACAAACCCATAGACACGATCATCGTAAACGGATGCGAGTGCGAGCCGTATATCACATCAGATCACAGGTTGATGTTAGAAAAGGGAGAGGAGATACTCAAGGGTTTGGCGATCATGATGAGGGTGATCGGGTGCAAACGCGCCTACGTGGCCATAGAGGACAATAAACCCGACGCCGTCAAGAACATGAGATCACTGCTTTCCAAAGTAAAATTACCAGGCAAAGTCACAGTCGAATCACTGGGTACAAAGTATCCTCTTGGGGCGGAAAAAACTCTGCTTAAAAGGATCCTCGGTAGAGAAGTACCCGTTGGAGGTTTACCCATGGAAGTCGGTGTAGTGGCACAGAACGTCGGCACGCTGAAAGCCATCCACGACGCCGTTTACTTCGGAAGACCGCTCATCGAAAGAGTCGTAACCGTCACAGGTATGGTCAAGGAACCAAAGAATCTACTCTCCAGATTCGGCAGACCCGCTAGCGAGCTGATAGATATGTGCGGAGGAACCGTCGGAGATGCAGATGTGATGATATTCGGGGGTCCCATGATGGGTATCGCACAGCCGAGGTTCGAAGAACCCACACAGAAAGGGACCAACTCTATACTCGTCCAGCAGAGTGAGAATATATCCGAGGCGAACTGCATACGCTGTGGAGCATGCATAGAATCATGTCCCATGGACTTGGTCCCCTTGATGTACGTACATTACACCAAGAACGAAATGTACGCAGAGCTCCGAGATTACTGGATAGAGAACTGCGTTGAGTGTGGGTCCTGTGCCTACAGCTGTCCAGCAAAGATACCCATAGTCCAGTATATCAAGGTCGGAAAGGCGGAATCCGCAAAATTAGGGGGTAAATGATGGCTGAAGAAAACGATAAGAAAGGGTTGAAAGTCAGCACATCGCCTCATGTACACGCGAAAAAATCGACTAAAAGGATCATGTTTTATGTGTGTTTAGCGCTTCTGTTACCATCGGCAGCTGGGGTTTTTTATTTCGGTATATATGCGCTTTTCGTTATCTTGGTCTCAGTTTTCACATGTATACTTACAGAATATGTTGCCAAGAAACTCAGGAAACGAGAATTCAAGATGGACGGGAGTGCTGTAGTAACAGGACTGCTTCTGGCACTGGTATTACCCCCCCGCGTCCCTCTATGGGCGGTTGTCATCGGAGCGGCCTTCTCCATAGCTCTGATCAAGGAGGCCTTCGGTGGTCTGGGCTACAATATTTTCAATCCAGCGTTAGCCGGCAGAGCTTTCTTATCAATCAGTTTCGCCGGCATGATGACCCGCTGGGTAGCACCGGTTTCATCACCCACTGCGGATGCGGTATCGACAGCCACCCCTCTCGATAAAGGATTCTCCTACGCAGGAAC
>JAWOBZ010000114.1:0-8235 GCA_046484045.1 Thermoplasmata archaeon
GGTATGCTAGGTCAGAAGGCATTTACTCTTGTTGTTACAAATTACCGTTTGATATTCGCTGAAGTAACAAATCAACTACTTGAACAGGAAAGACAGCGTAACTTAGCCGGTGCACAGAACAGCGGTTTCATGGGTAAGTGGAAAGCATCCATGGCATCCCATATGAATTTTCATGAGAGGTATTTTCGTATCCCTCCTCAGGCGATCCTGCAGGAAAGCCCGAGCAACTATGAACTGAACCCCCAGACGATCATCTGGGTAAAAATAACAGGCACCCAGTACGATCAGGATTTCGGCAAACAGGCGCAGAACAAGCTGATAATAAATTCATCCTTGGGAAAGAAGAAGTTCAACTTCAGTAGGATGAACACTAATCAAGTGAGAGACCTGCTCCTCCCACTTCTAGGACCAAAAGTTCGTTGAAAACAATCTTAACCCGATAAATAAGTCCAGTCGTCTACCCGCATACTCGTATGGGTTCTCTACGGTCTCTACCTTGACCCTAGGCTCTAGAGAACTTGCTTCGATAGAAAACTGGAAAATCTATGATTTTCCTGTGACTCACCGAAGGGCGTGTGGCGAATTTATTCATATAAATTGGTCTCATTAGAAAACACAAAATTATCCCTTTCTTTCAGGGATTTAATCAATTCTTTTAATTCTTTTTCTGATCTTAATCCGGCAAGAAAAGAAGCTCTCAAAATCTCTGCTAAATTATATGTTTTGATAGAGCTTTCTTTACTTACTACTCTCGCCACTTTATCGTTAGTTAAAAATATCCAATCTCTCGATTGTGCTATGACCATACTTTGGATTTCTCCACGATCTAGTATTCTTTTACCAGATATTTGCCTTCTATACCTTTTCACTTCATCTTCAACCATGGAAACTATTTGAAATTTCTTAAATATTTTTTCAGGAAAATTATGGCCCATCTCTCTTGCGTTATCCAATTCTTCATAAACTGCAAGTGAAATATAGAAGTTTGATCTGGGAAAAATTTCATCCAATAAATCCAGTTCTTCAACTTTTGCTAATGAGGAAACTATATCTGTATCACAGATAATATTCAATCCATTTCCTCCACTATTTCCTCAGCTCCTTTGTCGATGTCTGTAGTATCGGTTTCAACTACTATACCCCATGATTTTAGAATGTTTTTGAACTCTTCGATCGTCACAGAGGCGATCTCCGCAGCTCTCCCCAAGCTCACTTTCCCCTTCCTGTACAGTTCTACAGCACTCGCTATCCTTAGATTTGTTTTTGTTTCGAACAATGTTCTAAATGCATCCTTGGCAACATCTGATTTGGAGGAATAATATCCTGATTCAACCAAAGCATCGATCTCCATCTCCACTATCTTTGGAAGGCTGAACGTTTTAACCATGAATATAAATAGTTATTAATTATTAATAAATATTTTGGTCATAACGGATTTCTGTAGTATTCTGAATGTAAATAAACCTCAATATTGAGGCAATGCTTTTGTCTATCGAGTGTCATCGAGATCGGAGCATCTACGAAGGCATCCGCAGTCGGTCCGCATGCGCTGGAACTTCGTTCCGCTGAGTCGCCAAGTCTTCGACTTGCTCCCACATCTCCACAGGATCCACAGCCCTCCATCCCATAGCCCGCCAGCGGGTGGGTGTAGCGCACTCTCCGTCCGTCGCTCCAGTTCTCGTAGGCGACGTTCTGACCGTCGTAGAGGTAGCGAATCTTTGTCGTGTAGTTGGCTTTTCCCGTCCGGCGACCGTCCATTGCATAACTGTACGAGTACACATCTGAAGGGTTTACAGAAGGATTCCCGATGGTTGCCAGCCAGTTCACTTTCTCTCACACTCAGTGATTGCACAGTGTCCAGCATGTATAAACAAATCTCTTTTACTCAAAGTTCTCGTTTATAATCCTTTTAGTTGAAATCAAAGGAGATTATTTTTTATACTCTATCGCCAACCCTTGTATTGGAATGAAAACTTTCACTCCAATACCTCTGGGTTAACTATGTTCTCGGGTGTCTCGCCTTCCAGGACCGCGATCAGATTGTCAGCCGCCATCTCGGCCATGCCCTCCCTGGCCCTGTAAGATGCGCTGCCCAGATGGGGGGTCATGACGATATTTTTCAGTGTATAATAATCCGGATTCGCACCGTAGGGTTCGTCTGAGTAGACGTCCACGCCGGCACCGGCGATCCTCTCGGATATCAAAGCGTCTATGAGTGCTTCCTCATTGACCACCTCGCCTCTGGCGATGTTGATGAGATAAGCGCTCTCCTTCATCTTTTCCAGTTCTTTCCACCCTATCATACCCTCGGTCTCCTCGGTCAACGGTACGTGCAGAGAAACGATATCCGATCGACGGAGTAAAGTGTCTAAATCGACTTTTTCGGCGCCCAATTCTTTCTCCAAATCCTCCTTCTTGGTTCTGCTGTAATACAATATATCCATGTCGAACCCTCGTGCCCTCCGGGCAACGGCGCTGCCTATGTTACCCATGCCGATTATACCCAGCGTTTTACCGTAGACCTCGCGCCCCAGCATCAGCATAGGGTCCCACCCTTCGAATCTGTCCTCCCTAACGAATTTATCGCCATAAGCGACGTTCCTGGCAACCGCCATCATAAGAGCCCAGGCCAGATCAGCCGTGGCATCGGTCAGGACTCCCGGTGTGTTGGTCACCGCTATGTTTTTCTCCGTGGCTACGTCCACGTCTATGTTATCGTAGCCCACGGCGTAGTTGGATATCACCTTCAGTTCGTCCCCTGCCTCGATGATATCCTTATCGATGGCATCGGTCAACAAACACAGCATGGCGTCCTTTCCTTTCACTTCCTGGATTATTTCATCCTTTGTCAGAACCCTATTCTCGTTGTTAACGGAGACATTGTATCTCTCTTCCAGTTTTTTCATGCCGTTCTCCGGTATCCTGCGGGTCACGAAGACTTCCATTATATCGTTGTGAAAATAGGGATAGAGGATATATTATTTTTCGGTCGAGATTTGGTAGAGTAAAATAATTTACTTATAGTATGTTTCAATTATATAGAAATGTAATGTTTGACTACTCTGCAAAGGACAGGATTCTGCTTCACCTGAAACACTATCAAAGATACCGCGATGAAAGTAGGGTGCCCTATGAAGTTTGTCAACCGGGCATCGCTGACGCTCTAGGAGTCAGCAGACCTTATCTGAGTAAGGAGATCAGGAAATTAACTGGTGACGGTGAAGGAGTGTTGAAAGAAGAGGTCAGGAGGGTCAAAGGGGTCAAGCGTAAAAGGAAGGTTTACTTTCTTTCCAGAGAGGGTATCAGAGAGGAGAAAGTGGTAAGAGATAGGTTGGAAAACCAAGAGATAACTCTTAAAACGGATAACTCAACCAAAAAGATCAAACTGGGAGATGTTGCGGATTACATAAAGGGCAAAGAGCCTATATTGACTTCACTAAGACGGATGGACGATAACGGAGTGCTAGACATCAGCAAAGACGTGAAGGAGGAAGAAGATCTGTTCGTTGGACGTAAAAAGGAACTAGAAGAACTGAAAAAAAAGTTCAACGCGGTACAAACAACTGGAGCTTCCGTGGTCTACATCTCCGGAGAGGCCGGTATAGGGAAAACCAGGTTGGTCAGTGAGTTCAAAAGTAAGGTGTTAAAAGAAGGTGTAGAATTCCTATCGGGCAGATGCTATTTTGAGAGTTCCGACCCATATTTGCCATTCAAAAAGGCATTCCAAACTTTGATGGATGCGGATAAGCTGGATGAGAACACATCCCATATGTCATTAGTCAGTCCCGCAGGACCGAAGATCCATGAC
Organism: Thermoplasmata archaeon; assembly: GCA_046484045.1. GTDB lineage: Archaea > Thermoplasmatota > Thermoplasmata > Halarchaeoplasmatales > Halarchaeoplasmataceae > CAZHUM01. The sequence continues at coordinate 3,809 of JAWOBZ010000114.1, forward strand.
AAGAAGATGTTCGACGCCCAGCGAAAGGCTACTTTTTTTGAAACCACAAAAGTTGTAGAAGGGATCGCAAACAAAGACAGATTGATCATCTTCCTGGACGATATCCATTGGATAGACAACGCTTCGCTTCAACTTCTTCATTACATGGCACACAACCTGAGAAAAAGCCCTGTTCTCTTCATCTGTACCTATAGACCCGAAGATGCAGAAAAACACGATCTATTCAATGACGTCAAACAGAGGATGTCCAGAGAAAGACTTCACGAAGAGATCGAACTCGATCCCTTGGACTGGGAAAAAACCAAGAACATCGTTCAGAACACATTGTCGGTTGAGGACATCCCGGTGGATTTCGTCGATATAGTACACGACATGTCCCAGGGAAATCCGCTTTTCATCAAAGAGTTCACGAAAAATCTCATAAGCGAAGGTATCGTAGATCCCAGGACCAATAAGTATCCAAAATCAAGGAGTGAAATAAAGCTGCCCAAGATAATCAACAGCATAATAGACAGAAGGCTCTACATACTGGAGGATAAGACGAAAAAAGTACTGCAGATCGGGAGCGTGATAGGAGAGGAAGTCCCATTCGAACTGCTCAAAAGGAGTTCAGGTATGGATGAATTAGATCTCCTGGACCAGATCGATATACTGTTGGGTACAAAACTATGGACCGAGGATCCCCTTGAGGAGCACTTTAAATTCTCACACGCCCTTTTCCAAAAGGTCGCCTATGACGAGATGGCGGAGATAAAGAAGAAAAAACTTCATTCCATGGTCGCTGAGAACATCGTCGATATCTACGAGGATGGTTTGGAGGGGTGGTACTCGGACCTAGCTTACCACTACCACCGTGCTGAAAAGATGGAAAAGGCCGTTGAGTACTATCTATCGGCAGCTGAATACGCTGAAAGCGTCTATGCCCATGAAGATGCCATCGAGATGTACGAGAGAGTGATGGATATCGCTGAAGACATGGAAGAAGAGGATGTCGAAGAAGTGGAAGTCCTCGAGAGATTGAGCGACACGAACAAGATATTGGGTGATTACACTCGATGCCGCAGGTATCTGGAACGGGCTATGGTCAAAACAACGAAGCCAGAGGATCAACAACGGATGTACAGAAAGATATCTGAAACATACGAAAAACAGGGTGATTTCGATAAAACACTGCACTTCGTAGAGAAGGGACTTGCACTCGTAGATGACGTAAATCCGGAAAGATGTAAGCTCCTAGAAGTGAAGGGATGGGTGAGGATGCAGTTGGGAGAGCAGGAGAGAGCCGAGGAGATCTTCAAAGAAGAGATGAAGATGGCAGAGCGGATGGACAGCGACAGGATCCTGTCGGATGCTCTGCACAACCTAGGGACCATAGAGATCAGAACCGGAGATTACGATGCAGCTTCAGAATATCTGAATGATTCAATCGAGATAAAGGAGAGAATAGATTACAAAAGGGGACTCGCAAAATCACTCAACAACCTGGGTATCATCCATCTGTATATGGGAGACCTAGACAGCGCATTAGAAGCTTACACTAGAAGTTTAAAGATCGAAGAGGAGATCGGAGAGAAAGACTACATCGCCGGACTTCTGGCGAACCTGGGAAACTTGTACTATCTCAAAGCCGACCTAGATAAAGCCAAGGACAATTACCAGAGGAGTTACGAGATGTTCGAGAAGATAGGTGATAAAAGAGGGCTGGTTTTGACCATGAACAATCTTGGCCTCATCTCCCAGATAAGGGGAGATCTGGAAGGCGCGATGGAAAAACACCAGCGAAGCTATGAGGTCAGCAAGAACATAGGGGACAAGCAGATAAGCGCTCTCTCCATCACCAGTACGGGTAACGTGTATGCACTCAGGGGCGACTTTGATAAAGCGATATCACTCCATGAAGAGGCCTATGACATGTTCGAATCAATGGGCGATAAAAAGGGGGCAGCCACCGTTCAAGCACATCTAGGGGAAGTCTACCTCGAGATGAGGGAGCTCGAAAGGTCCATCGATTGTTTCGAAAAAGCCCTGACCACTTACAATGAATTAAGGGAGAAGATAGAGATAATAAACGTCATCAGCCTTCTAGCCGAAGCTTTGGTGTACTCGAAAAGGTTAGATGAAGCCGCAGATAAAGCGGAGGAAGCACTCGAGATGTCTTTGGAGTTGAACACGCCCTTCGGCGAAATTTCCAGCAGATATGCCTATGGTATAGTTTTGAGGGAGACCGGGGATACTCAAGAGGCACTAGACGAATTCCAGGAAGCGTTGAGATTGGCTGAGAAAGAAAACAAAGTACTAGATAAAAGTAAGACGATATACCAGAGCGCCCTGCTTCACAAAGAAAGGGGGGACCTGGAAAGTGCTGAAAAATACGCCCAAGAGGCTAAAGACCTTTTCGAGGATATCGGAATGAAAACCTATTCCGAGAGATGTAAAGAACTTCTAGCCAGCTTGTAAAAAAATAACTACCCTATTTAAAGGTGGTTTTATTACATGTTCCAACTTTCTTTAAATACAACAAAGTAGAAATTGCCATCAAATTGAAGGTGGTAAGATGAATAATAATGATATATTGGGTGAAGAGAAGAAGTACCTCCGAAACAAGGAAACGTTCCGTAGATGGCTTATCGGAGAGATAAACGTTGATCTTGAAGATGTGATCGAAAGGAAGGGGAAGTGAAAAGATGAAGAAAATTTTAACCATTCTAGCGCTTGTTGTGATAGTTCTGCTAACTACTACGGCCACATTGAGTAATGTAATCGGATTCGGTAACAATATTGAAAAAATCGGCTCTAATGCCTGGGTCGCTTCTTCGGATAAAATAGAAAAAGAAGGTAATATCAGATTAAATGGAAATTATACTTTACATGATAGGATCGTGATCAACGGTAACGGTGATTATACTCCTGCAAATGGAGTAACAGGGGGGAGCGGGACGGAGGAAGATCCATACCTGATCGAAGGATGGGAGATAGACGGTGGAGATGTAAAAGAGCATCTGATCGATGTACAGAACACCGACGCCCATTTTACTATCAAAAACTGCTACCTTCATAACACTGGCTACGACTTCTTTGGAGGAGGCATGGGGGTTTATACAGATTATGTAGAAAATATGACCGTCACTGATTGTCTCATCACAGATACTTACGACGGGCTGCAGCTTCACCATACGTATGACTCCCGTGTGTATAACAATAATTTTACTCTAAATAGAGCCCATGCGATCACCTTGGCCTACTCGGATCATAATATATTGGAGTACAACAGTATAACCGAACAGCAGGACGACGGGATCCTTTTCGGTTTATTGAGTGATGGAGCGCCATCATGCAACAATATAGTTAGACACAATTATATCGTCGACAATAATCGATATGGTTTGTTAATATATCGGGGTACCGATAACACAGCCTATAATAATGTATTCAAGGGGAACGGAGATGACCACGCATTGGATGACGCAATCGACGGAGATAACAATTGGAATATAAGTACCGGGGGGAACTGGTGGCACGGTCACACAAGTCCGGACAGTGATGGAGACGGTTTCGTTGATGACCCATATGATATCCCCGGTTTTATGAACGGGGACGGTGATATCGACGAGCTGCCGTTGGCTGAAAGACCGAGTGTGAACTATACAGCGGAAACTACCGTAGAATTAAGTCTCCAACCATCCGTTGAATCAAACGGATGGCAGTTCATTTCTATACCTGTAGACCCAACGGATGATAGTCTCGACTCGGTATTGAACAGCATAGATGGGAGTTATGATAAATTGATGTATTACGACTCGGCTAGTGGTGAATGGAAAACCTATGTGTATGGAAGAGCGGATCATTTCAATAGTTTGAATAAGATCAACCACACCATGAGCTTTTGGATCCATCTGACCGGCAGTGATACGTTGAAAGCAACCGGTATCCAACCGTCCTCGACTACTATCTCGCTCTCGCCGGGTTGGAACATGGTAGGATACATGGGTACTGATAACGTTTCCGCGGACAGTTCTCTACCCGCAGAGGTCACCAAGGTGGGCGTCTTCGATGAGAACGAGGAATACAACGTGCATTACACTGCGGACCTTTCTTCAGTGACCCTCTATCAACAGCATGGGTATTGGGTCTACAACGATGCCGATCATGCTGTAGATTGGACTCAGTGATCATCTACTTACCGTAAAATCCGGTTAAATGTGCCCATAAACTATTTAATAATCTCGCACATGAAAAAGTTTCGAGTGTTAATATGGATAAAAACGATTTCCTTATTTCGGCTATTTTTGCGGTGCTAGTTGCAGTTCTAATCGTTACATACGCGGCGACGGCAGTTGGGGAATATACCTCCCTGCTACTTTTTCGCATGCATAAGATATCTCACCAAGGCTTGCCCTTCTGGCGGCTGCTTCAACAGCCAGCTCAAG
>JAWOBZ010000004.1:0-37450 GCA_046484045.1 Thermoplasmata archaeon
GATGAAACCTCTGTTCAGGTATCTAACATCCCACCCGTATGTAATTTTGATGTTGGTCACTCCGGTAATTCTAATAGTCATATGATCTATGAAGATGAAGAAATACTTTTTGACGCTGGTAGTACGATTGATACGTCTTCAGATTTGAAAGACATGGATTATCATTGGGATTTCGGTGATGGAACCGAATCTAGCGGCAAGAAGGTTTGGCATGATTACTCGATTTCTGGTGATTACACAGTTACTTTGAAAGTTAAAGATGACAACGGTTTGTCGGATGTAATGACGAAAAATATAACAGTTTTAAATCCCACTCCAGAAGCAGTTATCGATGGTGATCTTAGTGTGGAGGAGGGAATGACTGGAATATATCGTTCTATATCAAACGACAATCCTTCAGATAGACTGTTCCACAAGTGGGGTACCGGAGAAGAAGGTCGTGTGATGACGAGAAGATGGGAGGAAAGCGGTGATAAATCGATCGATTTAAGGGTGATCGACGATGATAAAGCTGAAAACTCCGCAGATGAAGATGTGCATGTAATTAATACAAATCCACATCCGTTCGTTTATGCCGGTTTCATAAAAGCGGATGTAAGGTTGAGGATAGCAGGTGAACCTGGACACGATTTAGATATGGTTCTTTATGAAGATGACGAACCTATTCATTCATTTTATGTAGAGAGAGGAACTGGTGAACCACAAACGGACATGGTTGAAGATATAGTGTTTGATCTCTCAAAAACGTATACGGCACAGACGATATACACCCCTGAGGACGATACGGATAGCGGCCCTAACGGTGCAAACCCTGCATGGATAGATATATTCTTCGAAGATGGAACGTGGGAGAGAGTAAACCATACATTTAATGTGGTTCATCCGGAGACTTATTGGTGGAATGTAACTATCAACGAGATGTTAAAATGCCATGATGCACATTTTAAAGCAAGGATATTCGATCAAGGTAAAGACGACGTGAAGGTGACATGGGATTGGGGTGATGATACCGTTGTCGAAAACGAGTACTCTAGCTCTGAATCACCCACCGTAATAGATGAGGAGATGATACACAGTTATGAAATGGATGGTGAATATACCTTGACTGTTACTGCTGAAGACCAAGACGGCGGTATCGATGTTTATGAGCTGAAGATCACTCAAGGTAACGGAGGAATTTATGTAGATAACTTTGCTCCAGATGTTGAAGCGGGTGAGAATATAGCAGTCAACGAAGACGAAGAATTCACTTTGTCCGGAACTGTATTTGATAACCAGGAAGATGTTGGATATTCATGGAGTACTGGTGGGGGGACTGAAAGATTTTTAAATACCTCATTCGGGCACCAGGGTGAATATATGGTTGTTTTGAAAGTTACCGACGGTCAAGGTGATTCCGGTTACGATCATGTTTTCGTAAATGTTGAAAATGTATGTCCATCAGGTGTACAACAAGAGGATATTGTCGTAACTGAAGATGAAGTAGACATATTCGACGCCGCCGGCGTTGAAGATACGTTATCGGACGAAATAAATTATTACTGGGATTTTGGAGATGGTAGTACTGGATACGGTACTTTACCGGATAAATCATATTCTGACAAGGGATTATACGAAGTGAGTATGATAGCTGTAGATGATAACAACTGTACCTTCATCGACGAATTCGATGTTACGGTTGAGAACGATGCGCCGGTCATCTATTCGAAAGACTTCTCTGTCTATGAAGATCAAACGGTAACTATTAGTGCTGAAGGATGTTATGATACAAAATCTGATATCGATGGTCTAAATTACGTATGGATATCTCCTACATTTGAAACATTCCATAGTAAAAGTTTTTCATATCAATTTACACAAAAAGGTGAATATCCATTCCAACTGCGTGTAGAAGATAAATATTCATCCACGGAAAAAACGATCAATATCAATGTGCTAAATCCATCCCCGACTATTTCGCTACAAAATTACAGGTTGTACGGTGAGAAAGTTAATTACGAATTCGCCGCACACGTTTATGATAATCCATCAGATAATCTTGAATTCACTTGGAAATGGGGTGATGGGTCAACGTCAAAAATAACCAACGAACCGCGTGCATCACACGAATACACGACCAGCGATGTGTATACGTTGACTTTACAAGTTAACGATGGTGACGGCTTTTACACCGAAGATTGCACCGTATACGTAGGTGTTGACGATGATCGTGATGGTCTTACAAATGGAGTAGAAAACAATATCGGAACTGATAAATCGAATCCGGATACAGATGGTGATTTCATCCTAGATTATTACGAGAGTAATCAATATTATCAAACCGATCCGACCAAGGAAGATACCGACGACGACGGTATGCTGGATTGGTACGAGCTGAGTTACTTCGGACCCGACGTTGATCTGGACAACGATGGACTCGTGTGTCAAATAGATTGGGACAGCGACGGGGACATGATCGCAGATGGTCGTGAGGAAAGTGAAGATTTGAATCCGAAGGTGTACAATGATCCGAACGTAAATGAAGCGGGGTATGAAGGAATTATGGTGGACAATGAAAAGGACTTAACTATAGTTTTAGATCCTACCACAGCTGACATAAAACCAAAATCAGTTGATATCAATATTATGGAGATAGATTCACCACCAGAGCAACTAAATGGGATCCAATCGCCATATTATCTTATTAGTTCTGTTGAGAATTTCGATAGGGGCTACATAAAAAAGAAGATAAATCAAGTGGATGGTGAATTGAGTTGGTATAAATATACACCTAATGGATGGAAGATCCTCTACGGGGGAATTCATACAGGTGGAATTGATGAAAACTACGATTATATATGGACCCAGATCGATTCTTTCGGTTTGTTCAGTATTGCAGACTCAAATGTCAATGATGTTGACTCAGATGGATTGAATGATGCCCAAGAGGTATCTAATGGTGTTATATACGGATCACTATTAAACGGTCAAAACAATCCAACCCTTAACCCTAACAATAGAGCGAATGTTTTGCAGGGTGGAGAAGAATTTATTGATATTTGGGAATTAGATAATGATGATAGTTTATTACCTGAACATGCTGACATCTATGTAAGCTTGAGAAAAACCTGTCCCGACGAGGTTTGGGCCAGGTTGGAGATTAGTATATCTGAAGGAGACTACATACCGATTTGGAAATATGAATTGGAAGAAAAATCAAAATGGCATAATATAAGAGGTTTACCACCTTATTTACCAGATAAACTAACAGGAGTTAAAGTTACAGCTACTTCTCCAGATGTGATAATCGATGATTATATACTTAGCTTACCTTGTGTTGAAACGCCTCCAACACATCCGAATATTGCTGATACGGATGGAGACGGGCTAATGGATGGTGAAGAATTGAACATGCAATTTGAAGTAACTATAGGCTCTGATGATGACTATTATACTACTGAATATTCTGATAGTGGCACCTTTGAAGCTGTTTCCTCCACTGTGGATCAAGAATGGGATGTATTAAGCAATGACGAACCACTTGATAAGTTGGGATGGGTTCATCATATAGAAATTGGCATAGATAGATTGGAGGCGGTTGAAGAAGTGCAAGTAGAGCCAGGAAATATTGAAAATTTTAGAGTTAATTACCAAGCCGATAATGAGCGTGTTAGATTAATGTGGTGGTCGTATGAGGGTGCAGATTCATATAATATCTTGAAAAAGGAGCAAGGCGAAGACGATTTTAATCAAATAGATAATGTAGTCGATGATAATATTTATTTTGATTCACCTGTAGATTTATATCATACCTATGTTTACAAGATAGAAGGTCTTGATACAAATAACGACGTTATAGCTGAAAGTCCTTCTGAGCAAATATATATTATTCCAGGAATTGATTTGTCTGTCAATTATGATTCTAATAATCACGAAGTTGACTTGAGCTGGAGTGGAGTTCCTAATAATGCAGATGAGATAATGGTCTATAAAAGAAAGGCAGGTTTAAATTGGAATATAATAAGTACTTTAGGTGGATCAGTAACATCCTATACAGATACTGGTACATTAGAGTATGGTTATAGATATTATTATAAAATTAAAGCGTATGAACAGGGTGATATAATTGCTAAAAGTATCTCTGTAAGTAAATATATCTCCTATCCGGACGGAGGCGGTGGTGGTGGGCAAGGTCCATGTCCGATATTTGATCCTTATTGTTATATAATAAGATCAACCCCATTCCCGGGAGGAGGTAGCACGATACAATCCGCAGGAGATACGTCAGGAATCCAATTCTTCCAAAAAATTTATGATGAAAATGATAATAGCTTGTTAGACACTGAAATTAATTTGGGAATATATCATTTAGAACCAGGCGATACACAAGAGGATATCGTGGCTGAGTATTCTGGATTCCCCACAACGTACTTCACCGAGGAGAACAGTTGGGATTTAGAAATAGATAATTATGATGACCACGAATACGTTATCACTGGCTACAATTTGAAAATATACCATTACCTGAATCCCTTGGATGACGATAGCGACGGCGACGGTTTGAATGATGCTCTAGAAGTCAATGGATGGGACAGTATGGTCGAAGGTGAACAAAAACACTTCGTGGGAGATCCGCTGGATGCTACAGATAGGGATGGTGATGAATTAGGAGATTATGAAGAATGGAGAAAGAGAAGTGATCCAGGGGAGGAGGATACAGATGATGACGGCACCATAGATGGTTATGACCTATATCCGTTAACGGATATGCATGTATATTTCTTGGTTTATGGCCTGGAGATGCACGGGGATTACGGCGGGTTTCCCACGAAAGAAACACCCGATCCAAAACTAACAATAGATACATATGGTGAAAAATATACACTTTCAAGAGATGATAATTGGAAGATTGACCCAAGTGAAATATCGAATTATGGAAAATTATGTGAATATGATATAAATGAAGCAGGAAGTATTGTCGAAATCAAATTGGATTTGGTTGATGTTGATACATTTTCCGATGATGTTGCTGATTTAGGTGGTGACTCAGGAAAAACAGGAAACATTATTTACGATGTTCTTGAAGACAAATGGTCAATTAATGGGCAAGCAAAAGGACGAAACCATGTGATAAGTGGGGATGATGATAACTACGGTGAAGTGTGGTTCGACATATTCCAGGATGACAATGACGAAGATATGATGGCGTATGGTTTGGAATTAGAAGTTGGTACGGACCCTGGTGTAAACGATACCGATGGTGACGATTTATGGGATGGGTACGAGTATTTTATGGGGTTAGATCCGTTTAGTGTTGAAAATAACAACGGTCGAGATGGGGACTTGGATGGAGATGGATTGACGAATTATCAGGAACAAGAAATATCAAAATTAAAAACCGGTCCAAATGATTGGTACCATCTATACATCAATAGAGATATGACTATGCATGATCCAGTGTACTTTGATAATAATATCTATAGCAGAAGACTATGTAAACCAAGCGAATGGGATACAGATAAAGACCTTATATACGACGGATATGAAGAAAAATTAGGTTTAAAGATTATTGGGAAAAATAACAAGGATGGAACTGTTTTCTTGGATAATTTATATGATCTATTAGTAAATTTTCCAAATGTTATATATCGTTATTCAAATTTGTTAAGTGATGATTATTTAGATGAAGAAATCGAAAGAAATATTGATAAAATGTCAGGTTTATTGAGTGAAACAGCAAATGATTATTATACAAAACCAGCATCTGTAGAAAAATTAGAATTAGTTGGTGATTTATTAGTAAATATTCCTGGTACAGGTTCTCTTGGAGGACTAGTATGGAAATGGTGTAAACTTTATATAAATATGTTAAGTAGTACTTTTAATGAGTTTGCTACATTTGTTATTTATTTTTATGGTGATATAAATGATGTACTAAATCCATATGGTGGTGTTGTTAATCTACTTGGTTATGCAACTGATTGGGAAGAATCGACATCTGATGATTTAATATATATATTTAATGAATATAATACATATATACCGAACCAAGAGGAAAGACCACCTTTATGGGATTTAGATGATTTATTAAATAATATTGATCCATTATTAAATTCTTATGGAACAATTGATTTAGTTGGATTTACAAGCTATTTTCCTGTTGTTGATGAAGATGGAAATAAAGAAATGGTGACTATTTTAGATCCTGAAGATCCGGATAAAAATACAGCATCTGAAATAGAAAAGAAAATTGCACATATATGTAATAAATTAAATCGATATGTAGAAAGTGATAAAATAATTGGTAAAGAAAATTTTGCGGATGTAACTGTAGGTGAGATAACTCAGAGTTTACTAAATATGTGTTATCATATTTTTGTAGTAATTAGGGGTCAAAGACAAATATTAAGTCGATTAGCTTTATTGAGGGATGATATATGAATAATATAAAATTAATAACGATAATTGTAATTATTTCAATAATTATTTCACTATATTGGGTTTATCCAAAAGATAATAAAGAAAATCGTTATTGGACTATAGATGAAGTATTAAAGGATGTATCATCGAATATTAGAAAAAAAGTAAACAGAGAAAAATATCTTGTTAAAGATAAAGTATTATTTTCTAAGGAAGTAAAAATACCCAAATATTCTATTAAATATTTTGAAGAAACTGAAACTTCTAAAGAAGGAAACCGTTTTGTATTCAATACAAATGAAAGTATATCTATTATTGCATTGGAATTCCAGAGCCAAAAAGGTGAACTTACATATTTCACAAACAATAATTATTCTTTCATAGAAGGAGAATATAATAAGTTTTCACTACCAATCAATAAATACATAGCTCATAATTTCTATCAAACTAATAGCGATTACTGGAAGACTGTAGAACCAGCTTATTTGACCTTGGGCGTTATGAGTGATTATTTAAATTATATTATAACAGATGATATGGATATATTTAATATATCAAAAAATATATCTATTAATAATCAAACAAAATCTTTTCAATGTAATCTTACATTCAATTCAGTTTCTGATTTCCATCCGTTTCCAGTTAAATGGATACATATAAAAACCAGCATGGGTGGAGATTATTTTGAAGAAAATTTTGAAGATTATTATATGGGGGTGTATAGTGAAAATACTTATCTAGGTAATCTTGATAGTTACGATACGGAGTTAGACAAGTTCATAGAAGATGGTGATCGAGTAGAGATATCTGTTTTTAACTATACTGGCAGTATTGAATACGTTCCGATACAATTGGAGTCCTCTCATCCCTCAGACATCAATTATAATTTGAGCTCTCCATTCCCAATAACTCCGAGATTTGATATTTACCTTGAAGGTGAAAAATGATAAAATTCAAAAGGAGGTACAAATTTTCTGTTACTACTACAGGTGAATTTTCGGATACCTACGATTATACATATTATAATGCTGAATTTAGTGACGACAACAATTACTATGTATCTCTGACCCTAACCGGAAATCAGATGCCCGATGTAATCGCACGGTTAGATTTTAGTGCTGTATTCGATAACAGCGATATACCGAATAACCCAGATATAAATGATATAAAAACTGGTGTTAACTATCCCGTTGAAGATGTATCGTACTACTCGGATGATAAAATACATCATTATATTGTGAAGAATGCAGGACGCCTTCAGCCCCCGTGGTCGCCTTTAGCAAAGGAGTACGCTCCACACCTTGTTTACGAGGACATGAACCAAGAATTTCCGACGAGTATTTTTTTCGACGGAGATAGGGACATGAGCAATAACGGGATACCTAAAAGATGGCCTGATGGATCTTCTAGATCTTATCCCTATGGAGATATTTATTTCAAAGATATGTGGATTCATGATTTTGATAGAGGCGGAATAGATGATGTTAAAATTGATGATGTAAATATTACTGGGTACTATCCCGAATATGGAGAATTCTATGGTAGTTTAGAAAATCCAATTAGTTGGATTGGTGATGATGTAAAAGTGGGCACCATAAATTTTGACTCCGCAAATAGCTACTTCCCTTATTGGGCGGATGCAAATTTTGACGTGACATTGAGAGTTAAATATAAGGGACAAGATACTTATGATTATATTTCTGCTTCTATTTCTACTGACGAAGCAGAAATTGATTTGATAGACCAGGATACATTTTCGTTTTATTCATCACCGTTAAAAATTATTACTTCAGATGGGAATGTGTGGGTTGATTTCAATATGGAAGGAGACATAACCTCCCATTGGGTAGATAAGAAACCCTACATGGGAAACAAATATTATCAAAAAACTTTATCTCAGAAGAAAGAATCCACCTGTGTTTATATGCAAGCATACGAAAAAGATGATTTACTAGGAATTCAATACTGGTTCTACTACCCGTTCCACGATGACCCCTCAGGAGATGTCACTGTTTCTGGTGGGAATGTTCACCAGCACGATTGGTGGTACTTCTGGATAGTTTACGATACGGATTCAAAACAGGTAAGATCTGGCAATAATCCTACTGTCAGCCATTTATTACCTTGATATCCAGCTGTCAAATATTTTTTCTAAAAAACAATTATCGATTACTCCACGTATATAGCCGGTTTCCTCGGTGCCGCCTGTCTGCTCTTACCCACCGGATCGTAGGGCTCTTCAGACACCTTAGAAATATGTACCTCTGCATCGAATTCACCTTCGAGGAACTCACTAGCTCGTTCAAGTACTTCATACTCGTCGATATCCGCCTTCCACGTATCCTTTTCGCCCTTCTCTCGGAGCGTTTTCAACAATCCTTGGAGAAAGGACGATATCTCCTTTGGGGACGCATCAACTTTATCAACAAGATCGGACATCATCCCCATGCCTTTCTCCGGATTCTTCATGACTTCCGAAAGTACCGTTTCTTTCCACTCCGGTGAAACGTAGATGTAGATGTCACTACCCTCAACTTTAGCGATATTCAATATCTGCCTTATGTCGTCCATGACCTCTTTGATGTACTCCTCCCTAGCTTCAGCATCTTTGGATATCGAGCTTTCGTCCGCTTCCGGAAGCAGTGAAGCCGTCACGTATCCTTCATCCCACAACGTACCCAGTTCCTCCGAGAAGTGGGGCGTGAAGGCTGCTATCAACCGTATGTACTGCCCTGCGATCTCATCCAGCAGCTCCCCGTTCTCTCCTCCCCTCCTGAGATACCACTCTATCTCCGCGGGGATGCTGTAGAACACTAGGTTGGCACCGTTTCTGATCTCGTAAGCGTCCATAACGTCTTTGAAGTCAAGCATGAGCCGAGTGAACCGCGAGCGTAGATATCCGTCTATACCAGAAGCGTTGCCTTCCGTATCCCTCATCCTGTGCACAAGGTTCCATATGGAATTCAACCTTTTCTTGTAGTTCATGGCTTCTTCCTCGTCCCACTCTTTGTCAACGAAGGGACTAGCGGAATGTGCGTAGTACAGACGGAGCGTATCCACTCCGAACCTTTCCGTCACATCCGGTATCGGTTCCGCACCTCCCTTGGATTTAGATATCTTACCGCCCTTCATAGAGAGCCACCAGTTGACGAAGATACCCTGCGGCCAGTGTTCTTTATTCAGTATCGCAACGTGGTTCATCAAGAAGACCGGGAAGTGGACCGTCATGTGCTCCTTACCCCCTAGATTGAGATCCAGCGGATACCAGTAATCGAAGGTATCTTTGATCTCTTCAAGAAGTTCTTCTTCGATCCCCAGCTCATCGGACAGTTCTCCGGGATCTCCTTCACCCTGGTAAACGTAATCGAAGAATCCTTCGGTCATCTGCTCGGCTTTTATCTTTCCCTGATTGTAGAATTTAGCCAGCACGTAATACGCTGGATACAAGGTAGAATCCGCTATGGCTTCTATCACCCACCGGTCGTCGAAGGGGAAATCGGTGCCCAGCCAGTTTCCCAAACGGGCGCAGGACCGGTCCTGGAACCACTCCAGCGTACCGGGAAGGTTCTCTGAATACGTCTTCGGCTTGATCATCATATCTCTTGCCTGTTCCTTACTTTTCTCCGTGAGTTCCCTGTCTGAATAGCGTATGAACCATTGGTCCGGTATCTTTCCGATTATCACCTTCCCACCGCAGCGGCAGATCACCTCTTCGGAGAGGTCGAAAAACACGTCGGCTTCACCGGCGGCGATCATGTCTTCCTTGACCATGTCCTTTGCTTCCTGGACGTTCATACCCTCGTACTCCCCACAGGTCTCCATCATCTTACCCGTGTGGAAGCCGGCTTTGTAGATCTCCTGGGTCGCCCTCTCCAGCTTCTCCACTTCGTCCTGACTCTCGATGCCCATCTCCTCGATGATCTTCTCGGCGGGATTCGTCCCCCACTCCTTGGACTCGATGATCTCTATGGGTTCTATGTCCTGGACTTTATCCTTCAAGTCGAATTCCTCGAGCAGTTCGTCGTTCTCTTTGAGATCCTTCAGGGCTACCCAGTCGTAGGGTGCATCGCTGGGAACGCTGGTGACTATACCCGTACCCATGTCCGGATCGGTAAAATCTGCAGGCAGGATGATGATATCTCTGTGGATACCTGGAGCTTCTGCCGTATCTCCTATCATCTCCTCTCCGTTTACCGTGCTGACTATCTCTACGTCGTCCTTTTGATACTCGAGCTTCTCCGCCGCTTCCTCGCTCATGATCCACTTCTCATCACCGACTTCGACTATCACGTACTCCTCCTCTGGATCGACCCAAAGATTGGTCTGGCCGTAAACGGTTTCAGGTCTGAGGGTGGCGGCTGTGATGTACATGTCTTTGTATGGAAATTTGAGCAGCGTGTACTCCTGCTCTTCTGCATTCCCTCCTTTTGAGAGATCGGTTTCCGACGGGTCCACCGCAACCGGCCCGCAGTTCAGGCATTCCGGTGCAAAATAGGGCTTCTGTGTCAGCAGATTTTTCTCTTTTAATTTCTTGAACTGCCATCTTATGAACTGCTTGTAATCCTCCCTGATGGTGTGGGTGAAGTGATCAAAATCTATCATCAAACCGAAACCCTTCCAGAAGTCCTCTCTGAATACCCGGTTAAAGTAAGACACAAGCTCCATGGGGTCCTCCATCCTTTTCAAGTCCTCATCCGTAGCTCCGTTCTGCTTGAGATAAGAAATCCTGCCCTGATCACCTTCCTTTATCTTCTTTGACAGACTTATGGCCTGGTTGCCGGTGGGATGCGTGCCCGCGGGAAAGAGCACGTTGTACCCGCTCATCCTCTTGAACCTGGCGATGATATCCGTGTACGTGTAGCTCCTCATGTGGCCCAGATGCAGGAAACCCGAGATGCCCGGATATGCGAATATGATGTAGTAGGGCTCTCTGTCATCATCTACATCCGTTCTGTGAACTCCGTCTTCTTCCCACTTCCCCTGCCATTTTCGTTCTATGGACACCGGGTCGTAATCGTTCATGGAGCATCGAATTATAGTAGTTGGTTTAAAATCTTTCGACAATGAAAATATTTAATTAATCACCGTCGATGAACCGTTCGATAACCATGATAGAAACACCCGTTATAATCGTGAATTTCAAGACCTATTCGCAGTCGATCGGGGAGAAAGCGGTCGAACTGACCGATATCATCGAAGAACATGCGGAGTACAACTGGATCGTATGTCCTCAAACGGCCGATCTAAGGATGGTCGTTGATGATTCCATACTGCCCGTTTTCGCTCAGCACGTAGACGGAATCGAACCGGGCAGCCATACGGGGCACACGTTGGTGGACACTGTAGTCGATGCCGGTGCCGTTGGAACTCTGATCAATCACTCGGAGAATCAACTCAAACTCTCAGAGATAGAGAAGATCGTCCAGTTGTGTAAAGAGAAGGGGCTTACAACCGTCGTTTGTGCGAACAATCCAGAAGCGTCCGCAGCCGCTGCGGCCCTGGGCCCTGACTTCGTCGCCTACGAACCACCGGAACTCATAGGAGGGGACATTTCGGTATCCACTGCGAAGCCGGAGGTCGTGGAAGAAGCCGTCGAGAAGGTCAAGAAGGTCAACCCTGATGTCGAAGTCCTATGCGGAGCGGGAGTTAAGAACGGCGAGGACGTAAAGATCGCCTTGGAGCTCGGTACGAAGGGAGTCCTATTGGCATCCGGATTGGTAAAATCAGATTCACCGGTAGAAGTTATAAAAGACCTGGAAAGCGGTTTGGAATAACTTATTCAACGTTTAAAGCATCGTTGGGGCATACCTCTGCACAGCAGTAGCATCGCATGCATCTCCACCAGCTGATCCTGGGTCCGTTCTTAGTCAGTTTGATTGCATCCTGGGGACATATCTCGTCACATTTACCGCAGTGATCGCATGATAACTCGTCCAGATTCGGTCTTTTCATATACAGATTGGCGAGGACACCCCCTAAAGATTCAGGTGCCCACCATGGAGTGGACCCCCCTTCGGGATAATCTATTTTGTAATCGAAGTACTTCGGTGTCAGATTCGGGTAGGTTATCTCCGGCACATCTTCAAATTCTTTGATAGTGGTCACCTTGGTGGGTGGGATGCCCACCGACAAACATGCACTTATGTCTAGGCAGATTTCGCTCTGGGAAGCAAGCACCATGTTCAATTTCACAGGATCTCCGTTGCCCGGTCCGGCACCCTGCATACCTACGATACCGTCCATAATCGATATACGTGTGTTCACTACCTCCTGTATATCCAAGAGGACTTTGGAGAAACGTTCGATCCCTCTGTACTGGCCGTGGAATGCCGATTTGGTTAAACCTGGGACCACACCGTACAGATTCTTTACGGCTCCGGTGAACACGGTGAGGGAATGCGTCTTCAATTTAGGCAGGTTGACAACTCCGTCCACCTGGTCTACTACAGATAGAACGGGTATGGATTTCAGTATCCTGCCTCCCGGATGGCTGACCCTTTTTTCTGTGATATCGTAATTCAACCTGGCGCCGGTCTCCTCTTCTACCCTTTTCCAACCTGCCTTCTCGTAGTGTCTTCTCAAACTCCTTTCGGACAGGGTGCCGCCTGGACTGTCTCCTACTATCACATGTGCACCCTCTTTTTCTAATATCCTTACAACCGCGATTATAAAATCCGGATGGGTGGTGACCGCTTTCTCTGGGCCGGCTCCCTTGAGTAGATTCGGTTTGACCAAAATGGTCTCTCCGGGTTGGACGAATCTATCTATCCCTCCGAGATTGGTGAACGCTTGTTCTATAACATCCCCACAATCCGAATATGAGCCGCATTCTCCGATATAAACTTCCATCTTCAGACTCATTTTACCTTTAGTATAAGTAATTAAGGAAAAATAGGAAAGGGGTTTTTATGGACCGACTGGTAGTTTCCCAATCCATCTCACATAAGTCCTGGAGGCATCCCTTGTGGTGAAGTCGGTGCTTGACCTTCTTCTTCTCCACCCTTGGACGCCAGTATATCGTCGATCAACAGGATCATGTCGGTCACTTCGGTGGCGGATTGGATAGCTTGTTCCGTTACCCTAAGGGGTTCTACTATGTTCCTGTCGAACATATCGGTCACCTGTTCCGTTTCTAGGTCGATACCGTGGTACTTGTTTGCCTCTTTCTCGTGAACGCTGTTCAGCTCCATGAGCAGATCGATCCCATCTAGACCTGCGTTCTCGGCTAATGTCCTTGGGATCACGTTCAAACTATCGGCGAAAGCTTTGACCGCCAGCTGTTCTCTGCCCTCTATCGTCGCTGCGTACTTCTGCAGCTGCTGTTTTAATTCTACGTGAGCTGCTCCTCCTCCTGGTAGGACCGCTTTGTCTTCCATCGCCACGGCCACCACTTTCAGTGCATCGTGTATCGACCTTTCGACCTCGTCTACCACGTGTTCCGTACCACCTCTCAACAATATCGACACCGATCTACCGTCTTTCACCCCGCTGACGAACACTAGGTCGCTTCCGGATACTGATTTCTCCTTAACGTTCTTGGCTTGTCCGAGCTCTTCTTCTGATATATCGTTCAAATTATTGACGATACTCGCACCGCTGACCCTGCTCAACTTCTTCATATCCGATTTCTTGATCCTCCGGAGAGCCATGATGTCATTTTTGACGAAATAGTACTGCGCCAGGTCGTCTATGCCTTTTTGACAGAATACGACATTGACACCCAATCCTTTCAACGTGTCCACCATGGATTTCAGTGCCTCTTCTTCCCTATCCAGGAATTCCTGCATCTGCCCGGTGTTGGTGATCTTCACCTCTGCGTCGGTCTCTGTATCTTGAACCTCAATGGGAGAATTTATAAGGGCGATCTTGGCATCATTTACTTCCTTCGGCATCCCTTCATGTGGTCTGCTTTTCTCCAATATTATCCCGTCGATCAAAGCAGTTTTATCTACGCTGGAACCCGCCTTCTTTACTACCTTTACGTTATCCACATCGATAGAATCGTTACCTTTTTCTCCGCTCCCGACTCTTTCAGCGGCCTCCACGACGATCTTAGCCAATCTCTCTTTATCCATATCCACAGATTTTCCGGTCATCGCCGTCAGTGCCACATCCGTTAAAATATTTCTATCTTTTTCTCCGATCTCCTTTTTTACATCCTCCAAGATCTCCTGACTTTTATTGGCCGCCAGTCTGTATCCTTTGGCGATGGTAGAGGGATGTACGTCCTTGTCCAGCAGATCTTCCGATCTCTTCAACAACTCACCGGCTAAGATAACTGCTGAAGTGGTCCCGTCACCGCACTCGTCCTCCTGCGTCTCGGCTACTTCCACCACCATGTTGGCCGCTGGGTGTTCCAGATCCATCTCCTTCAGCATGGTGACTCCGTCGTTTGTAATGATCACATCTCCGATGCTGTCCACCAGCATCTTGTCCATCCCCTTCGGTCCAAGGGTAGCTTTTACTGCATCCGCTACCGCTTTGGCTGCGTTGATATTATCCTTTTGAGCGTCCTTTCCTCTTTCTCTCTCCGTGTTCTCACTTAAAACCACGATAGGCTGCTTTCCATCCGGCACTATATCACCTATATTTTACACTCAAGAGGTTCTATAAATATTTTGTGATTTAAAGATGCCCTGGCCATAGGAAAAAACCGCCGTCACGCTCACTTTTTTTCTTTCTTCCAATCTCCGGACTTGTATTTCCCCTTGGACTCCACGAAGGAGTTGAGCATCTTTCCCAAGCCGGGCAGAGATTCCATACTGCCGTTCCAATCCGCTACGTCCTCACCATACCTCTCCTCTACGTCCTGCACGAAATTTTCCATGGATTCCCTCATCCAATCCGGTTCCTCTTCACGAAAAAAGACCGATAAGATGACCGCATCTCCCTTGTGGATAACGACCTTATTGTCCCCGTACTCCATACTACGTAACGTATCGCTTTCATCCTCGGCGAAGGAGTCCTTTATGAACCGCTGTACCGCTGTGAACATGCCTGCCAGGATGTCCTCGTCCCTGTCGGGTCTAAGCGTCCTGGTAGTGTGCTTTATCAAGACCCCGGATACCTGTATCAAGAACACGTCCTCTATGACGTACTTCTTCCTTTTCTTTAATAGATACCATCCTCCTGCGACGGCTGCACCCGCTGCTATCGGTATCAAATAGAGGAGTAAACCGTCATCGAAGGGGAGTATTCTGGAAGAAGTGGGGCCCATGGATACATCTATACTCTCTTGGACCTCCAGATCTCCATCGCTAACCGTTATTGTGACTTTATCCTGTTTCACGTCTTCAGGGTAAGAGAAGAGTAATTTAAGGCCGACCACGTCCACGTAGGAACTGTCCACCGTTAAAGATAATTCTTCCAGGTGGTTATCTACATCGGATATGTATGGTGATAGATCCAGAATCCACGTTGTTTTATTTTGATTCTTTTGATCCGGGATGCTTTCAATTACCGGTGGATCGTTGACTGGTATAACGGTCACGTAGAAAGATTCCTCCACGAAAGCACTCTCTTCATCCGTAGCTCGGATCTTCACGTGCTCTGTTCCGTGCCAATCTTCAGATGCTGATAGAGCAACGCTGCTGCCGTCGATAGCGATCTGTACGTTTTCATGCCCGGATGTGTAATATATGGTATTACTATCTACATCGACGAAAAAATTGTCGAGGTCTATGGCATCTATAAGCTCTTCATCCTCGTCGAAGGATATGTTCCCTATGCTCTTCTGAACGTCGGGTGCATAGTTATCCATAACCGTAACGGTGGTGGATTGGAAAACCGTATCAATTCCGTCGAAAACGCTGACCGTCAGGGGTACGGTGTAAGGATACGACATGGAACCTATGCTTTCCGGATAGAAAAGACTCAGTTCGGTGCCCTGGACCGTCACGTACTCGGGTTTCGACGTGTAAACGCTCAATTCACTCAAGCTGTTGTCGTTATCGGATATGTACCAAGCAAGGTCGAAGGTGTATGAATTCTCGTAGTGCACAACGAAGGGGTCCAGCTTCTTTAGGACCGGTGGGTCGTTGACGGGTATAACTTCCACGTTTATGGTCTGTTCGACTATAGCTCCGATGGGATCTTCGGCTCTGAAGGTGACCTTCTCGGTACCTGTCCATTCACTTTCTGCAGTGATATCCACGGTGTGGTCATCCCCTATATCTATGGTGAGGTGAGAATATCCATAACTGTAATACAAACTGTCCTCATCGGGATCCATAATATAATCGTCCAGGTCGAACACGTTCTCCCGTGTTTCGTTCTCGTTTATCGTCACATCCGGCAGTGAACTGATCTTCTCGGGGGGGTAATCGGATGTGACCGTGACTTTGACCAGTTGACTGGTGCTCTTTTCACCGTCGGATACGGAGATCCGGACGTAGCTCTCTTCACCTGTTTTTATCTCCGGATATTCGAAGGTCACAATGAGACCGTTGACGCTTGTGTACTGGTCCACGTCGGTGCTCAGATCCAGACCTATCTTGGGTGTTTCAATATCGCTTACATAGGGAGAATAATCGAAATCGTACGGTTCATCGTAGTGTACATACAGATTAGGTACGGGTGATATAACCGGTGCATCGTTGACGGGTGAGATACGTATCCATACGTTCTGGGTGTCTATATTTCCGTCGCTGTCCATGAGGTTGAATTTTGCCAGCATGTTCCCGCTTTGGTCCGATCTTGAAATCAAAGATAGGACGTGATTGCCAGCTTGGTTTTGACCGCCGATAGATATCTTGCTTTCTTCGTATCCAGTCACGAACCATCTCAATTGGGATATATCATCTTCATCATCGCTCGCATGGCTTTCCAGGTCTAACTTGTGGACCCCGAAATCCTCTACCAGATCTACATCTGAGATGGGGGTCGTTATCTCTGGTGGGCTGTCCGATAGAACCGTGATATCTACCGTGATTTCGATATCACCGCTTTGGAGTGTGATTGTTCCCGACCCCTGCCCCAGCGCTTCGAGCTCTATGTATCCGTCTCCAGCGGTGACTTGAAGGAAATCAGTATACGTCGTATCTCCTGAAACATTAACGTCTTTTACATAACCGTGAGTGTCATTGTACCCTGCTAAATAGAGCGTATCGGTCTCACCTACGGAGTACGTTCGTTCAGTCACTTGTTCCCCGCTGTTATCCGACCCTGTACGTACCCTGATATAATCGATTCCGTAGCTGCCGTTCGATCGGGGGGCACTGATGGTGTCGTGTCCGAGGATAAACATGCTGGAAGGTATCGATAAAGAAAGAGATATAATTACAAATACTGTGATGTAAAACACCCTGCGCATGGTCATCTATTCACCTCACAACAAACTCTTTTATGGCACATCTTTTACCCTATGTGTTTTTCTGATGATAACTATTATCAGGTATGATGTATAATGCATCTATGATTTATATATATATTTATGAAATTTGGTCCATGCCATCATCTCCCTTCCATTATGCACCCCACAAGCTTTATATTCAAGTCAATACTAAAATCTATCATGTGTCTAGCAGTACCCGGGATGATACTATCCATCGAAGGTGACAAAGCAAAAATCGATTACGGCGGTGTCGAGAGAGAAGCGAATATATCACTGGTAGATGTCGAAAAGGGGGATTACGTCATCGTACATGCTGGATATGCCATCCAAACACTGGACGAGGAGGAAGCGAGAGCATCATTAGAGACCTGGGATGAATTATTGAAGATGGAAGAAGGATTGGAGAACGCTTGAATCCCTTCAATATCTCTTTTTTATCAAGAATTTTAACACCGTAAAGAACTGGTAGAAATGATCCCACGCGATACCCCTGGGTTTGTCTATATCTCTAGTGGGAGCTCTGATTTCTTTTATCTCCGCGCCTTTACTTTTGGCCTCCAGAGCGAATATCCCGCAGGTACATCTTCCCTTGAGTTCTAACCGCTTTGCTAGACCGCTGCGTATCGCCCTGAAGCCCGTGCCCGTGTCTTTTGCACCCACCCTTCTTCTTACCATGTAGGATACGACCCTTTCCGAAACTCTAGGGACCTGGTCCCTTTTACCGAAGACCAGATCTGCCTTTCGATTTTGGATCGGGGACACCATAGCGGGAATATATCTCGGATCGTGCTCCCCGTCGGCATCCAGTGTGACGACGATATCTCCCTTCGCCTCGTTGAATCCCCTCTTGATAGATCCTATGTAACCTAGATTTTTCTTGTTCCTTATCACCCTGGCATATCTACTGGCAATGCCTGATGTATCGTCTTGTGAAGCGTCATCTATCACGATGATTTCGTCTACAAAATCAGAAAGTTCTTCGAGGACTCTTTCGATCCTTTTTCCCTCGTTGTACGCGGGCACCACGGCGCTTATCATCTAACGTAGGTATCTATCATCTTGTTTAATTGTTTTTTCGCTTGTGCGGCGACCCTTCTTTCCTTAAGCTCTCCCTTATCGAACAGCATGAATGTAGGCACGCCTAGTATATCGTATTCGTCCCTCACCTGGGGGTTCTTATCCACGTTCACTTCCAGGACCAACACGTCGTCTCTTTCTTCCTCTATCTCTCTGGCGGTGACTTCACTCCTCTTGCATGCTGTACACCAGGACGCCCAAAATAGTGTAAAAACTGGTTTATCGGCGGTGGATACGATCTCTTGGAATTTATCTCCGTCTACTTCCATGACCTCACTCCGTGTCAAGTCTGCCTTGATATCCCTTTATCTCCTTTTCCCCGGGTTTGTAAACTTCCAGAACACCGGATTCTTTCTTCTCCCCGCTCCATCGAGTCTTGGGCATTATCACGTGTTTCTTCTCTTCGATACGCTTGACCATTTCTTCCTCGGTGAGCAGGTCGAACATCCGGTCGACTTCTTTTTCAAGAGAAACCTTGGGTCTAAAGCCGTGTTCTTTGGGTAGTTTCTTCGACACCACCTCGAACGGATGTATCTCCGCTTCCACTCTCGGGTTCTCCAGTCTCTGTATATTCACGTCGAGATCGTACTTTTCTTTTCCCACCTTGGCTACCGTTTCAGCGACCTCTTTGATCTTGTAAAGACCCGAAACCTGATTGACCACGTCGTACTGACCCGGTTCAGGCGGTGAACCTATCAGTCGAACCATGCACTCCATGGCATCCTCCAGGGCGATCATACCTCTGATCTGCTCTCCCTCTCCGTAGATGGTGAGTGGGATATCTATTATCGCCTGGGTAACGAACCTGTTGACCACGGTACCGAACCACTCGTCGTAGTCGAACCTCGTCCTCAGATCCGGATGTGCCGCCACCTCGTCCGTGTGAACTCCGATAATTACACCCTGCATTATGTCGTAGGACCTCAGCCACCAGTACTTGCACGCTTCGTAGATGTTGTAAGTGTCTTGTACTTTTGATACGTGATAGAAGCTGTGTGGATCTCTGGGTGTGATCTCTCCGCCCATGCTCCATTCCCTGCCGTCCCATTCCAAGACTGCATCGTTGGGGAACATACCCTCGAAGAGCGGTCTTCCCGTCAGCGGGCTGCCGTACTCCCCCATCGTGCCTAGCTTGAGAAGTGCGCTCATAGGTACTACGTCTTTCATTATCCACAGTAATCCTAGGGTTGACAAGACGTTGTTCCTCTGTGTCTCGATGGCGTGTTCCGCGTCGACCATGGAATATGGTGCTGCCGGTATCTCGGCGTAGTGGACTATCGATTCCGGTTTGACCTCTTCGATGAACTCTCTCAACTTCCTCATATCACCCATGTCCATCCTTCTGAAGTTGATATCCACTCCGAGCTCTTCCTTAGCGGCGTGTAACCGCTGTGTCATCTTAGCTATCGGTACTATGGTGTGTGAACCTTTTTCCATAACACAGTCTCTTCTCGTGTAGTTATCTATACCCGATACTTTACAGCCCATCTTGGCCAGTTTGAGAGCTAACGTCCATCCGAGATACCCGTCTAGACCTAGGATCATGACCCTCATATCTTTGAGCAGGTATCCGTATTCGGTTTCCTCCCACTCCGGGCACTGCTCGAATGTGATCGTGGGTTCGTAGTGACCGAGTTCCGGTCTCCTTTTACATTCGATCATCAGCTGCTTGTCTTCTCCCTTCGGTACGATCCTTCTGGATTGACCACAGCCTCTAAAATCTACGTTTCCTTTTAACTTAGCTGCTGGACAGTTCCAACATGTTTTTTCTGCATTGTGAGGTTTATCTGACATCATATCACTTCTCTATAAGTCCCCTGACATCCTCTACTTTTGGATTTTCAGGGGGTTCAACATCATTACAATATAGGAATGCATCGTGCTCAGTGTGTTTACCTTTAAATATGTTTTGTTCGAAAAGGGATTTATACTTTACCCCTCCCTTCAGGTTGTACCCAGAGTTCGGAGTGAGTACGATATCCGGAGCTCTATCTACGTATTCGCCGTGATAGGCTTCTTCCTTCCTGTAAACCTTCTTGATCACATTTTCTCCTTCGTACTTCAGATCTTTGAACAGAGGGATGATCTCGTCGATTATCTCCTCGCCGTCCTCGACAGCCCCCCTCGGATATCTGCCTTTCCTGTTCAGATATATCCTCCCTGGGTCCAAAGCGAAGGCCTTGGTACCCTCTTTGATGTTCTTGTATCTCTCGTCGGGTTTATCTCCCAGCTCGAGGAATCCCTGTTCATCTAGAACCGCGTTAACGTTGACGTTCTGTTTGATCGGTTCCATACCGTGGTCGGACATCATGATCAACCTGTCATCCTCGTTCATATCCTTGTATATATCTCCGATCATCCGGTCCACTTCTCTATAGTACTCTACGAACCTTTCGTGGTACTCGTGTGATCCGTCTTCGTACGCGTCCATAAGGAAATGTTCCAACCTGTCGCTTCCGGTGAATACCAGCATGAAAGTATCCCACCTCTTTTTCCAAAAGTGTTTGTAGGCTTTCTCCCTGGCATCCAGCGTCTTGAATAGTTCATCCAGGAACAAGCTGATCGATTTGTGAGCTTTTGAGGAGTCTACATCCACTTCGTAGTTCATCTCCTTGAATTTGGGTATCAAGCTTTTCGGTGTGATCGAATTCTCAAGGTCTAACGATACGAAGCCCGATACGAACACGCCGTTGATCTTCGGGGCGGGATACATCGCCGGGACGTTGATTATGACATATCTCTTCGATTTATCGTTCCAAAATGCGGGTGCTTTCATCGCCCTTCTATCCGGGAAAGAAACAGTGTACGTACCCTGTATCAGATCCGTAAAACCGAAGATACCGTGCTCCCCTGGATTGACCCCCGTAACGATGGAAGTCCAATTGACGTTGGACACCTCTGGGATCGCGGCATGCATCTTGGAAAAATAACCTTCCTTCTTTATCTCTGCGAAGTTCGGCATGTCCGATGAATCCGACAGCTCATCCATCATATGAAAAGGTACGCCGTCTATACCTATGATAATCGTTCGAGACATGATATCAAAACGTTCTATGGATAAGGTGTATAAGCTATTTTCGTGAGTGTTTGTTCAATAAACCTAATTCATTCATCCTATACTTCTTTTTATCCATGGCGGCTGCGAAATCTCTGAAGGCTTCGCTGTGATCAACGTTGTCAGAGAGTAAAAACCCTTCGGCTTTTAAATGCTTCCAGGCAAGGCAGTATTCGAACATCATCGCCTCGTAGGTATGCTCGCTGTCGTGCAGGAAGATATCGATCTTCGATATCCCATCGAAGAGCATAGGTAGCTTGTAAAACGTATTCCCGAGATATAGTTCCCACCTATCTCTCAATCCCTCTGGAACCATCCATCCGGATTCCATCCCAGGGGGTATCACCGCGGCGTTTTTACCTTCTATCTCTCCCGCCTTAACCGGAAGGTCCACCGAGTAAAGCTTACCCTTACCGTTTCTTTCCATCGCGGTCAACATGATGACTGAAGATAGACCGTTGCAGACGCCGGTTTCAACCATCATATCGGGCTTCGTTTCCCTAATAAAACTGTAGAGAAGGACGGCATTCTCTCTTCCTAGATCTGCCGGATAGTACTTGTCGTCGATTTTACTGAACGCTTTTTTTAACCGTTTTTCCTGCTCATCCACTAATCCTTGAGCTTCTTCGTTCACATCGAGTTCGTACTCTTCAAAATCCGACCAGTAATCCACCATCCGATCACTCAATACCTTTTTTCCTCGGTTCCCCTCTCGTCCAGCTCGATGTCCTCGAAGAAATCTATGGATGACATCCTGTTCGCTTTGGAGTGTATGACTTCGACGACTCCCCCCTCTTCATCGAGTTCTATCCTGCCGACCTCCATCTCACGGATACCTTTCTGCTTGAGCTTCTTGACGATATCCCATTTACCGACCTTCTCTTTGAGTGAAAATCGGAACGGGACCATGCCGTAGATATCGGCGTTCTCGGTGTAGTCGGTTTTGAACCTGACCCTCCCTTCCTCCGTTATATCAAGTTCTTCTATCTTCCTCTCCACAAACTCTTCGATTCGGATTAGAAATTCCATCTCGTCTTTGCTGACGAAGGTGACCGCCTTTCCTTCTTTACCGAGCCTACCGGTCCTACCGATTCGGTGGACGTAGTCTTTTTCGTATCTGGGCGTGTCGTAGTTCACCACGTGCGTGATGTTCTCCACGTCTATACCTCTAGACGCTACGTCTGTGGACACCAAGATGTCCACTTTACCGGCCTTGAATTTGTTCATGGTATTAGTCCTGGCCGACTGACTCATGTCACCGTGCATGGCGAACGCTTTGTAACCAAGTCTCTTCAGTTTGTCCGTCAGTATCTGCGTCCATTTCTTCGTGTTGCAGAAGATAAGGTACTTACCCGGTTCCTGATCGAGGAGTGCTGACAGCGTCGCCAGCTTGTTCAATTTACCTACGCTGATAAAGTACTGCGAGATGCCCTTGGCGGATATCTCATCCTCCGATAAAGACAGTTTCATAGGGTCCTTCATGTACTTCTTCGCTAACCTGACTATCTCGCTGGGCATGGTAGCGGAGAAAAGCATGGTCTGTCTTCTTTTCGGCGTCTTCCGTATGATCCATGTGATATCCTCTAAAAATCCCATCTCCAGCATCCTATCAGCTTCGTCCAAAACGAAGAAATCTATGTTGTTCAACTTGAGGTGTCCCCTTTTTATGAGGTCGATCACTCTACCTGGAGTACCTGCAACGAAGTTGGTCTGGGGCAGTTGTTTGATCTGGACGTTTATACTCGCCCCTCCGTAGATCGCAAGGGTGTGTAGTCCGTGCTCCTTAGCTATCAATCTAGCTTCCTTCTCAACCTGTTGGGCGAGTTCCCTCGTAGGGGTGAGGACGATGGCTTTCACACCTTTTTTATCTTCGATCTTCTCGAATATAGGTATCAAAAAGGCGTGGGTCTTACCCGAGCCCGTTCTGGCTTGAACTACCAGATCTTTGCCCTCCAAGGCGGGAGGGATCGCTTCCATCTGTACTTCAGTAGCATTTTTAAAATCTTTTTTCTTTAGTGCGGAGATGGTCTTTTTATCGATACCCATCTCCTCAAACAATGTTTCTTCCATTTTCGTTCCTTGTCCTGTATTTCTGTGATTCAATGACAAAGAGGGGGTTTATAAATCTTGTTAATAATATTCCCTGTACCAATCGACGAACTTCCTTATGCCTTTTTTGATGTTCGTTTTAGGCTCGAATCCGAGTATCTCTTTTGACTTGGTGATATCTGCGTAAGTCTTTTTCATGTCACCGGGCTGCATGGGCAGCATGTTCTTCTCCGCCTCCATCCCCAGAGTGTTCTCCAGGATCTCTATGAACCTCATCAGTTTCATGGGTTTGTTATTACCCAGGTTGAATATCTCGTACTCCAGCGGGGTATCGAGTGAAGCTAGAACTCCGCTGACTATGTCGTCGATGTAGGTGAAATCCCTCTCCATGTCTCCACGGTTGTAAACGTCGATAGGTGCTCCCTTGACGATCCTGTCTGTGAACTTGAACAGCGCCATGTCCGGTCTTCCCCACGGCCCGTAGACGGTGAAGAACCTCAGCCCTATGGTTGGAATATCGTACAGGTGATGATACGAATGTGCCATCACCTCGTTCGAAACTTTCGTAGCGGCGTAGAATGAAATAGGCGTCATTATATCGTCCTTGGGCGAGTAGGGAACCTTTTCGTTACCACCGTACACGCTGGACGACGATGCGAATACGAAGTTATCTATGTCCCCTTTCCTAGCCATCTCCAGTATGTTGGTGAAACCCTCTAGATTGGACTTCTGGTAGGCGTGTGGATTCTCTATGGAGTACCGCACACCCGCTTGTGCCGCCAGGTGGCAGATGATATCTATATCGTGATGGTCGAACACGTTTTTTAGAGCTTCCAGATCGCTCAAATCTTCATGATAGAAGTCGTATGAATCGTACTCCTCCAGTATCGCGTTCCTGTCCCACTTCAACTGCTGTGAGTAGTAATCGTTCACGTTGTCTAGTCCCACGACCTCGTCTCCCCTCTCCAGGAGTGCTTTGGCCACGTGAGATCCTATGAATCCGGCCGTTCCGGTCACGAAATATTTCATGTTTTTTCGATATGATAATCCTTATTTATGGATGTTGGTTATTTATTGGTCGATGCATATCGAAGTTTTGGATGAAGGATATCATGATGACGTCATCGAGATCGCCGAGAAACTGAAGGTCAAAGAAGACGGATCTGGCTGGTTCCTTGAGGATGCTTGGAAAAGGATGATACCCCTTGATATAAAGATACAGAAGGGATACGTTGCGGTAGAGAAAGAAGTCATCGGATTCATAACGTATTTTTCCGAATACGGTAAAGCAAAGATAGGGTGGATAGCGGTGGACCCGGAACGTCACGGGGAAGGGATCGGAAGGGGGTTGTTGAAAGCAGTGGAAGAAGATGTTAATAAATCTGGAAGTGATGTGCTATACGTTGAAACACCTACAAAGGAAGAGGGCATCGGGAACGATTACGAAGGTACCTATCTTTTCTACGAAGCGATGGGGTTCACAGTGGAAGAAGTGATCGAAGACGATAACTGTGATATGGCGCTCCTGATAAAAAAATTGTGAGATCAAGCATCCTCTACGAACTCATCGAACTGCTTTTTGATACTATCCTGAAGTCTCTGGAGTTCCTGTGCTCTCTGCTCCAGCTCGACTTTGATCTCGTTGACCTCCTTGTACAACTCGCCTGAAGATTCCAATGCATTGCCCATCCTGAGATGCACCATCAATTTTCCCTCCAGACATTTTGATATATGTGCGTAATCGGCTTGGATGGATTCTTTGTCTAGATCCTCGTTAACGATGTATTCAAGGTCGGAGAACTCGTTGATGAAATCGGTTAGGTTGTACTCCATGCTGTAAACCAGCGTTTTCGCACTCTCGATAAAACTCAGGTACTTGGTCAGCTTGCCGTTGCTCGAGTATTTACTCCTTATGAGCATCATCACCCTTTCATCCTGCGCATCGTAGATGGCTTGATTGAGAGATGTGATGGAATTTAGTCGGTTTTGAGCTGCCTCGAGTGCTTCCTGCACCTCCTGATGATCGGCACTTACTTCTCCCAACTTCTCCGAGTACTGGATAATCTCTTCTGCCACATCGGGGTCGCTTTCCTTGAGCAGCTCCTTTTTCCTCTCGATGAGCTCTTTGTACTCTTTTTCCGCCTTTTTGAGCTTGACTAGAGCGGTCTTAAGCCTTTCGAATTCGGCTTCTAGATTATCTATTATGCTCCTGCAGGACTCGACCTCCATCTCCTTCTCGTAGTACTCCATCTCTCTGTCGATCTTGCTTTCACCTTTATCTCCGAAGATGGTATTGACGAGATAATCCGCCGAAGATTCTACGGACTCCCCTTTCTTTTCTTCTAGATCGTCCTCCAGCCCCCAGAGCTTATTCTGCTGTCTCGCTAACTCATCGGTAACCCAGTTCAGTCTTCTGAGGTTCTTCTCCCACTTCCTTATCGTTTCCTTGGCCTCGATTATCTCTTGGTCTATCTGCGCTGTCATACTCACCAGCAGATGCTTATCGGAGTGGAGATATAATAATATGTTTATATCCAAACAACAATACTACACTACGATGCTGGAGAAGTGGTTGGACCCCGACGAGTCCGTGGTCATGGAAGAGAAAGCCTTCATCTGGACGAAGACCAAGTTCAACATCAACGGTACCTGGGCTATAGTCTATCTAACCAACAAGAGGTTCTACGCCAAGGACCGGATCGTCAGGATGAAGCTCGCGAACATCCCGTTCTCAAATATCAAAGAGTTAAAATCCACCGATAAACACCTGGTCATCACGGGCAGGGACAAGGGGAAGGACACCCTCTACGAGATCAAGATCAGACTCAAAGACATCGACGATATGTGGGAGCCGTGGATCAGGGGGAGGCTGGAGGGGGTGAGATCTCTTAATTAATAGACCTCACAAAAATCTACCTTTGAAAACCTCTTTCGATGTAGTTTACCTTATTGAGATTTTACTATAATGTTGCAGCTACTACAACAAAATATGCTAAAAATGTTGCAGTTACTACAACAAAATATGCCAAAATCGTTGCAGTTACTACAACAAAATCCGCCAAAAACGTTGCAGTTACTACAATATTTGGTCGAAAAACCTCTCACTCAGAAGATATAAATAAATCAACATCGGTTACAAAACCATGAGGAGAAGAGCGTATCCATACGGTAGATATCTGGTAAGAGATAGAACCGTCGGAACCCTGGGCCCCGAACTTAAAACTTTCATCATGGAAAAGGGATTTCACATCTCGAAATACGATCCGGAGAACGAAGATAAAGGAATTCTTATAATCGCGGTGAACAAGAGCATCAGAGAGATGTGGAGGATGAAGAAACCGCCGGGAAAACTGGCGATGATACTCAGCGGATTCTCTTTGGACGTTCCATCCTTCAAAGATGAGGACGAAGAATCGCAGAGGATCGGCATCGAGATGTACCTGTGGCCCGTGGAAGACGGGACTCTGCTTGAGATATTCATCTTACCCTACATGAGTTACATAGACCATACGGAGATCTACGGGATCACGGAAAGCGACGACGAGGAGATCACCAACTGGTACCTCTGCGAGCACACCTGGGAGGAGCTCATCCCCGAGATGACGGATCGATTCCACATGGAAGAAGTGCACAGACGCGGGTGAAGATCATAAAGATACAAGAATTCGATGAAGATCACATCCAGAAAGCAGCAGAACTGTTCGTTTCTTCCTACGAAAAACAGAGGGAAAAGACGCCTATCTTACCAAAGAAAAAATCACTTTATGACGATGTGACCACGGCACTTACAAACAAACTTGGCAGAAGGGGGTTCGCAGCCTTCGAAGACGGTGAGATGATCGGATATATGATAGAGACCGGTTCGGCGGAAAATTTCATGGGTAAAAGGACGGCTTTCTCTCTTGGTCTGTATTCCCACTCAGCTGTTGAAGACAACAGAGAAAGGATCTACCAGAAGCTGTACGAAAGGCTATCTGATACATGGATAAAGAAGGGGTACCATGCTCATATATTCAGCTTCTGGGCAAGGGATGAAACACTGCTTTTTACCCTCTTCAGATTGGGCTTCGGTATGACGCATTTCGAGCTGATGAGAGACCTGTCTCTACCGGAAAAAGTGCAGACAACGATATCGATCCGCAGGTTGGACACGGCCCTACCTATCAAGAAACTAGAGATGGAACATCGTGAGTACTATCCAAAAGCACCTTTATTCTGGCTTCCCTGGGAGGATTATTCATTTCAAGAAGAGTTCCAAGGATGCCTTTTGGGGGCTTACGATGGAGATAAGATCGTGGCTTACATGCACCTCAAGACCGACGATGCTGAAACACCCCTCCTTGCCTCGGAAGATACATGTCGAGTTGCCAGCGCCTACGCGGAGCACGATTACCGTGGCAAAGGAGTCGGAACCGCTTTACTGAGAGAAGCAGTTCTGTGGGCGAAGGAAAGCGACCTGAAAAGATTGTACGTCGAGGGAGAATCCGCCAACATCCAGGGGGGTAATTTCTGGATGAAACATTTCGAGCCCGTGGTTTACACGGTCAGAAGGTGTGTGGACGAGAGGATCTGATCATAAAGAACGTGAGATGGTCTTCAATATCTCCCGGTCGTCCTCTAAAAATCTCTTGTACCTGGAATAGTTGTGAAAATATCTTAAGAAGATGATGACTTTTTTATCGGTATCTATACAGTAAACGATATGGTCCCCGTCTATCTTGGCTCTGAAGACCGGAAAACCGTCAACGTGTTTCTCGAACTTATGCAGTTCGGTGAACTGCATGTGTGAGCACTGCATGAC
The DNA here is from genome assembly GCA_046484045.1 of Thermoplasmata archaeon. Classification (GTDB taxonomy): domain Archaea; phylum Thermoplasmatota; class Thermoplasmata; order Halarchaeoplasmatales; family Halarchaeoplasmataceae; genus CAZHUM01. Next base: position 28,714 of record JAWOBZ010000004.1, read on the forward strand.
GTTTTCGATGATCCCAGCACTTCTCTTCTCGTCTCCAACGTCTTTGGAGAAAGTATTGGAAACATACACACCGACTATGGACGGTCGGATATGCTGGTAGTGGTTGTTGCAGTTCCTGCAGAAATCCCGCTCTATGCTGCACACGTCACCGGTTTGGATATCCAATTTCATATTACTCAGTAGATATGATATCGTACTAAACTAAAAAACTTGTCCATAGGAAAGGTATATTAGGAAGAACCAACAAGATAGTAACAATAGTGAAGTAAATGAAGAAATCAAGTAAGATAGCGGCTGTCGTTTTACCCACTCTTTTATTGGTCATCATCCTCGTGAGTGCTATCTTCAGCAGCAGGCAGAAAGCAAAAGAGCTGATAACCGGAGATATACCTGAACTCGATAAGAACGCACCGGAGAACACAGAAACCGCTACATTCTCCTTGGGATGTTTCTGGGGACCTGATTCACGCTTCGGCGCCGTACCCGGTGTGGTCAGAACGAGAGTGGGCTACGCAGGAGGAACGAAAGAGAACCCGACCTACCGCAACCTGGGAGATCACACGGAGACCATCCAGATCGATTACGACCCAGAGAAGGTGTCCTACGAAGAGCTTCTGGACGTATTCTGGAACAGCCACGATCCCACGTACCAAAAATCCACACAGTATCGATCGATCATATTCTACCATGAGGGGCAGAAAGAGCTGGCACAAGATTCCTTTGATAGAGAGCAGAAGAACAGCAGCTACGGGATCCTCACAGATCTAAGACCGTACTCGAAGTTCTACCGTGCCGAGGATTACCATCAGAAGTACCACTTACGACAAGTAAAAGAGATCTACTACGCCTACGAACACATATATCCCAAGAACAGAGATTTCGTGGACTCTACCGCCGTCGCCAGGGCTAACGGCTATGTCTCCGGACACGGAACCATCGATTCGAAAGACGACCTTAACGGCATGGGTCTTACCAAGAAGGGGAAAGAAGTACTGTACACCAGGTGGAAAGGAGTGACTCAGACCAGTACGGATTACTGCGATCTGCCGAATACAACCGGTGGATTCGTCAAGCCGTCCGATGAAGAACTAAAGAAGATGCTCACCCCACTTCAGTACAAGGTAACGCAGGAGAAGGGGACCGAACCCGCCTTCAACAACGAATACTACGACAATAAAAGAGAGGGTATCTACGTGGATCTCGTCTCCGGAGAAGTGCTCTTCAGCTCTACGGATAAATTCCGATCGGGGACCGGCTGGCCCAGCTTCAGCAAACCTCTGGAACCGGATAACATCGTGACCAGAAAAGAGAGCGGTTTCTTGGACAGGAGAACGGAGGTAAAGAGTAAACTAGCTGGTTCACATCTAGGTCACTTATTCAACGACGGACCCGCGCCCACTGGTAAAAGGTACTGTATGAACTCTGCCGCACTCAGCTTTATCCCCAAGGAAGATATGGAATCCCAGGGTTACGGTGACTACCTTTATCTTTTCGAATAGTAACTATCCCCACTTTGTAGCTGCCAAGTCTATTATCACACCGTAAACTACCCCGGCGAAAAAACTAGGCCAATCAAGGAATCCGCTGGTCAAGGTGATAGCTGACGAGACCAGAATACCGAGAATGAGACCTCTTACGATATAATTATTCTCAGAATCTATGATCTTGAGACCACCTGCCAGCCCAATCAAAAGACCCATGATCACCCTGTTGTACCACATAGCGAAGAGGAACAGCTCATTGCCCTGAAATCCGATCCGTGTACCAACGCCCACGATGCAGAACACACCCAGGAGAGCTCCCGATGAGACAGCTACTAGCACTCTTCTTCTTTTCACGTACAATATATCGACATACAGTAATTAAAGGTTAACTATTCACCTTACAGTTGGGATTGATAATCTCGCTTACGGTGTGATCCCGATAAAAGTTTTCAGCCTCTTTTGAATCGGAGAAGTAACCGTGCCGATCTCATAGTATCTATCTGACGCCTTAGAAAAATAGGATAGATGATGTGTAGGACTCGGTGTATGGTTGTGTTTATAGAACCTTTCTTTATTGTTTTAAACCATCAAAGCGTATTTACTTCTATTCAGGCAAAAGTCTATATCTGTTTAAGAGTTGTAGTGTAACATACTAGAAAACGAGATGATGGTCATGATAAAAAAAATAATAACTTTAGGAGTGGCACTAACGTTGATCTTCAGCGGGATGCTGGTAGCTATAAACAATAATATGGCTAGACCTGTGGAGGATGAAATCAAAGCTACCGTACAACCAGGCGACAGCATCCAGGATGCTATCGACAATGCTACGGCTGGAGATACAATATATGTTTGGAACGGAACGTACAATGAGAAACTGATCATAAACAAAACGATATCTCTGGTCGGTAATCACAGTGCCAGCACGATCATACAGGGCAACGGAACGGGGGATGTGGTCTACGTCGACTCCGTTAACTGGTTCAACATGACAGGGTTCACGATAACAAATTCTGGTATTGATTCTAGTGATTACGGGTTGAATTTGTATCATTCCGATTACTGCCGTATAGAAAATAACGTATTTGATAACAATGAAAATCATATGAGATTGTATAGTGCAGATTATAATACGATCGCATATAATTCTTTTACTAGTGCCGGGTATAGGGGAATTTGGTTACTAGCCGGTAGTGATCATAATTCGATAGACAACAACATCTTTGAAAATTTTTATACAGGTATTGCAATTACATCATCTCAATACAATACCATGTCGAACAACAGCTTCTCACTGGGCTCGAATGGAATATACCATTATAGTGGAGCAAATAACAATTTGATAATAAACAATACTTTTACTACTTTTAATTTTGATGGAATTCATTTCTGGTCAGGCACTGGTAACCAGATAATAGATAATCAGATGTCCAAATGCGATAACGGTATTTATCTTAGAAGTCCTGCCTACCACAACCATGTCGAAGGTAATACACTGTTCAACAATACGCATGGCCTGTCCTTGAACAACGATGATGGCCACAGTGTGATCATAAACAACAATATTTCCTTCAACGACTATGGGATATACGTGTTAGGATCACACAATAATACGATAGAAGAAAACGAAATCTGGAATAATACAGATTCGGGCATATATATCGAAAATTCACCGGACAATCTCATCAATGGGAACAATATCTGGAACAACTCGGATGGCATATACATCCAGTTGAATGCGGATAATAATGTTTTAACCGACAATGGGTTTTCGCATAATTCTAACGGTACACGGATAAAATCTTCATATGGCAATACTATTTCTGGTAATACTTTGTTCGACAACGACGATTACGGCATGTATCTAACTAACAGCACTGATAATGTGATATATCACAATATATTCATCGATAATTACGACCATTCGTACGATGATGGTGTCAATGATTGGAACGCGCCTTATCCAACAGGTGGTAATTACTGGGCGGGATTAACAGGACCCGACGATTACAGAGGCGTTAACCAGGATATTTGGGGTCCCGACGGGATAGTCGATAATAATCGAACTATAGACGGAGGCGATAATGTAGATAATTATCCCTGGACGAATGAAGATTTCCTGCATGAATATCAACTTAATGAATTACTGATGGATCCCTCAGAGCAGACTTATGTGATGGTCGGGGATACCATAACGGTGACCGCAACGGCATGGGATCAAGATCTGAACCTACCGATCCCAGGTGTAGAATTAGAATTTGGATGGTACGATTGGGGTCAAGCAGGTAATGCATCGTTTGAGAGTCCGCATAACGTGACAACCGATGAGAACGGTACCGCCGAAGTGATATTCAATCCGGGTAACGAAACCGGTGATTATTGGGTGGTTTATGCTGAGAATGAAACCGATTTGGTTTTGAATCAAACGGAGACGATCCAAGTAGTAGAATTCAGAGGCGATCTTGCCATATACGATGAGAACCAGTATCAATGGGTAGGAGAGTACCATTACGAAGAAGAACCAAATTTACAGATAGTGAATCGTAGCGTGGCAAAAGGAGGTTCTGTAGAGTTCGAAGTTAGGATGATAAACACCGGATCTGTCGAAGACACACTTGTGTTTTCATGGGATAACTCAACATTCCCTGTTGGCTGGAAAATGAACGTGACCACTAACGACCCGGATACTTGGGATGAGATCGACATAACCGATAACGGATCCTTCGAAATACAGTTATTGACCGATGATTATTGGAATTTCTTCATTAACGTTCATGCTGATCCCGGGGCGGGTTACGAAGATAGAGTACATGTGAATATCAGCGTACTCGATTCCGGCAATCAATATGACAACGGTACGTTGGAAGCGTACATACCCACTCCAGATGTGATGTGGATGTCTATCGCCTGGGATGAGGAGGAAGCCCTGGATCCGGCACATGACGGCCCACCACTGCCTTTGAACGACAGCGTAGGAGGTATGAATCTACCGCCGAATATGTGGCTACCACTCTGGGGAGTGCTGTATAATTCGACTACACAATCTCCCGTAGAGGTTGTATCTGTAGATTGGATACTGATAAACGAAGGTGGCGCTGCTGCAAGCATAGACCCGGTTTCGGGAAGTAACAATGAAAGCGTTTGGTTGAACACTGGCCCGAGTGCCGGCGAAGTTACGCTCAGTGCGTCTTACGAAGTTTCACCCGGCGTATGGTGGAACGACTCATGGACTTTCAACGTTACAGTCGGTTGGGACTATGTGCTGATAACCGATGCTCCCGACGGAACAGAGATACCGGACCAGGATGTTGAATTCGCATCTACTATGGAATTATGGGCGAGTGTTTACAATGATACACACGGCTTCGTAACCACCACGATAATGTCCGAATGGGATTACGACGGTGAGAAGATAATGAGTACAGACTGGTTCATGGAAGGTGGAGTGGAAGTACAGTTCATCGGTGTCGGTGAGACACTGGTAGAATTGTATGTTGACACTCCCGATGGAACTCTTTACGATAATGTTACCTTCAACATATCGCAACCGGATGTTGACTTCATACAGATAACAGACATTCCCGACGGAAATTGGTTATGGGGCGACTGGGTGGATGTAGGTCAGTACAGATGGTACAATGTATCCGCTTACAATGACGAACTCGGTTGGGGTGTTTACTTACCGGATATAGATCAAGAAAATATACACTGGGACATGGTTAACGAATTCGGCTCAACAGGAGAACTGGAAGTCATAGATGGTATGGCGAAGATTTACACAGGTCGGACCGGCGGCCGTATCAATATAACAGCCAGCTATTATGACGAGGAACAGGACCAGTGGTTCTACAGTAACGAACTGCATGTCCATGTAAGCGAGCCCCGTGTGGATGATATAGCGATCAGCTACACTCCTGACGGTGAAAACTTGGTGGAAAGTGGAACCATCGCCTACGGTACCAACATGACCGGATACGCCTGTGCTTGGAACAATTCCATCGGATTCATAGGATTGATGAATGGTAACTGGGATGTAAATAACAATGGCGGAGTTAGTTCAACCACCAGTCCTGCATGGGGAAACGAGAGCGTATTCATCGCTGAAACAGATCCGTCACAAACAGGAGACAGTTGGTGGGATCTAGAGGTATATGATGGAAATTATGACACATGGCACAATTATAACGTGAATTTCCAATTCCTTTCGGTCGATTGGATCAATATCACTTACTTCAACGGAACCGTGGTGAGTGATTACACACAAGTCATAGTGGACGGCGAATTGGAATTGTACGTATCGGCCTACAACTGGACACAAAGTGGCGACCACCGTATAGGCTTCTTACCCGTTTCGTGGTTACTTACCAACGACGGAAACACAGAGGGAAATCTAAATCCCACAGATGACAGTATATGGACAAACGTTTACGTCGGAACCGTAACCGGTGATATACTGATCAACGTGACCTACGGAGGGATGGAAGATTCCGTACCCCTGGAAATAACGGCCGACACACTAGAATACGTAAGGATAGAACTGCAGGACGGTAGCTTACCATCCAATACGTATTCAGCAGATGAAACGACTACCGTATATCTAAGAGGATACGACCAGTACGATAATCTGATAGGAAACATCGACGGTAACTGGGATTTAGACGGGGACAACGCAACCCTAAGTGCCGATACGGGAACGAGCGTAACGGTAGATTGGAAACTTGTTGGTACAGTAACTCTGAGTGCGGAACACGGTGGACTGCTCGATGAAATTACGGTAACAGTCACCCACGGGGTGGTCGATTCCATAGAAGTCACTCCCGCCGGTGCTGAAATAACAGCAGACGATACGCAGCAGTTCGAGGCAAAGGGTTACGATGCAGAAGGCAACGAGATCACCGGACTGACGTTCACATGGGGAGCGACCAACGGCACGATATCCGCAGGTGGCTTGTTCACTCCGTGGAGTGCGGAAGATGTTACCATTAGTGCCAATTGGGAAAATATCACAGAAACAGTTACTATCACCGTCACTCCAGGTATGGCTTCATCTGTTATCATCAGTCCGGATGAAGCACAGACAGTGGATCCTGGAGATGAGATAGTCTTTACTGCGGAGGCCTTTGACAGTAATAATAATCTAATAACCGATACGGTAACGGACTTCACCTGGCAGAACGCCGATAACGGTGTATTCAGCGAAGAGGAGCCGGGAGACTACGATGTTACCGCCACCTATGATGGTGTGACTTCTTCTGCGACTACTGTAACCGTTGTATCTACCGACCCCTACTTTGAAGTCACCATCACTAGCTCCGACGAAACGGTGATGGTAGGAGAAACAGTCACCGTTCAATACACGGTTGAAAACACCGGTGAAGAAGGTACACAGGACATCGTATTCACAGTCGATGGTACGGAAGAAGACGTCTATACAGGACTTACTCTCGATGCAGGCGCTGAATATAACGGGGAGTTCACCTGGCAAACAGATGCAGCCGGTGAGTACGATTTCACAATTACTAGCGATGATTCGAGCGATTCGGGGATAGTAACGGTAGAAGAATCAACTATAGGCGAGGCTTACTTCAGAGTCACCATCACAGATTACGACGATCTAGTGATAATAGGCGAAGATATCACCGTTGGATACAATATCCAAAACCTAGGCGGCGTTGCAGGTACACAGGGCATCGTTTTCAATGTGAACGGCAATCAAGTTGATGTATATTCAGAACTAACATTGGAAGCCGAGGAAGAGTACAACGGCGTCTTCACATGGCAGGCAGACGAAGTTGGGGAACATAATCTTACCGTGTCCAGTGACGATCAAATTGATTCTGTTACAGTTACTGTGAATGCCGATGACGAAGTACCCTCGGATGACGATGATGAACCCATCGATTCAGGATTTATGGATAACTTCTGGTGGATATTACCTCTATTAGTGATAATCATAATAGTGGCTCTGGTACTGATTAAAAAACGCGGAAAGGGCCCCATCGATGATGAAGGAGACGAAGACGTTGATCCTAATGCACAGGATTACAACTCCACCCGCTCAAACAGAGGGGAGAACGAATTTGGAGGTCCAGAAGACGAAGGATTCGATCCAATAGAGAGCGATGAAAATATTCGTGATGTAGAACAGTCTTCTCATGCTGAGGAACCCGCAGACACAGGTGACTAAGTAGACAATGTTGGCGAGAGAGAAGAGAAAATCTAGGACCCCTTCAAGAGCGACGAAGAACTATTCCGCACGCTTGGTATTTGTTATGGCAATGACGGTACTGTAGATAATACTGGCAGGCTGGGGTATCAATATCCTGAATTGAAACTGTTGTTCTTCAGCGGGGATTGGACCTACGAGTATCTAACGGCTATATTCTACAACCCAGCCGGAGGGGGGCTGCGCTATATTTTTTTCAAGTTTTCACTCTCGAAAAGATATTCATTCCTGTCTTGGCTATACTGTTCCTATTCGTTGCCCTGAAATCCGATCCGTGTACCAACGCCCACGATGCAGAACACACCCAGTACGGCACCTGTTACAACTGCGATTATCAGCCTTCGATTATTCATGAAAGTAAATCCTCCTCACCTGTATTAAGTTTTGAGTTCTTCAAAGATTCAACCTCCACTTCCTCTCTCCGATCTTGACAAGTATCCCCTCTTCCTGCAGATACTGGTCCATCCTCTTGATGTACTTGATGGAATCCTCTAGCTTCCAGTCCGGCGAGGGTCTTCCTTTAGGGAGCTTTTTCCTCGGCACCTTCGGTTCTTCCTTTATCCAATCCTCAAGCTTGATCTTCCTCATCTTCGATCTCCTCCAATAATTCATCCAATTTGTTTATCGAGAACTCCTCTTCACATCTAATTCTAATATAGTCCCAGTCGATATCGTCGTAGAACGTTCTCCCTATCCTCAAAGCCTGCTGCTTATCGCTCTCGCGGTCCCAATGTTCGGCAGTTTGGATCATATCTAAGACGATCTCTTCCAGACCGATAATATAGACATGTCCCTCTTCCGTTTCAACCTCTGTCAACCTCTCCTTTGATATATCCGATAGATCCGCTGGTATCTCGATATACAGATTAATATCTTCTCGGATCCACATCCTCCCTTCCTTCTCAAAGCCGGATTCATCCATGGCCTCGTTGAATTCTTTTCTCTTGTTTTTATCTATAGCCAGGTCGATATCGGCGGTAGGGTACCAATCCCTGGTGTAGAACTCCACCGCCGCACCTCCGACTAT
>JAWOBZ010000049.1:0-14694 GCA_046484045.1 Thermoplasmata archaeon
GACCCCAATGTTCCTTCAGTGATATTGATGGCACGAACAAGTTCAAAGAAAAAAGGGAAGAAGAGGAAGGAGGCTGCCAAACGTAAGTCCAAAAAGGCAGATATGCTGAAGAAACAGGCGAAGTACGAGAAGAAAGCGGCCAAGGAAGAGAAGAAGATCGGTAAATACGAGGAGAAGATCAAGAAATACAAGCAGAAGATCAAGGCGGCACAGAAGAAAAAGAAGGATTACCTGAAGAAGGCTAAAGACAAAGGACCATCAAAGAGTTCTAGATGATCATAACGTCGTTCAACCCTCTTATCCCTTTATTTTATCTCATTTTTTAGCCAATACAGTTTATTTCTAGCAAAAGTTTATATAATTTACCAGAAATATAACGATGGTGATAACAGATGGCGGAAAGAAGTAGGTCTATCGAAAAAAGCAAGAGGATGAAGGACTCCGCGAAGAAGAAGTCGAAAAAGGCTGATCAGCTTAAAAAACAGGCGAAGTACGAGAAAAAGGCTGCCAAAGAAGAGAAGAAGATCGGTAACTATCAGGAGAAAATAATCAAACTCAAGAAGAAGATCAAGGATTATCAGGAAAAAATCAAGATTTCACAGAGGAAGAAGAAAGAGTACATGAGTAAAGCTGGGAAGAGCAGTTAATCTTTTCCCAGCTCTTTTAACAACTCTTCAGCCCTGTCCGCCCTGACCTTTTTCTCTTCTATCATCCTGTTGGCTATCGTTTCTATGAGTTCACCTTCCGCACCGGCAGCAACTGCTACGTTCTGAGCGTGGAGCTTCATGTGACCCTCCTGGATACCTTCCTTTGCCAGGGCTCGAAGTGCCGCAAAGTTCTGCGCCAGCCCGACGGATGCTATGACCTCCGCCAGCTCGTTAGCCGATTCCACACCTAGTATCTTCAGATTCGTTTTAACGACGTTGTGAGTGGAAGTCATACCTCCGACCGTGCCCACGGCGAGGGGGACCTCGATGCTGCCCACCAGATCACCGGCTTCGTTCTCTTCCCAGGTAGTTAGAGGGGAATATCTGCCAGATATCGATGCGTATGAATGCGCACCGGCTTCGATGGCACGTGTATCGTTCCCGGTAGCCAGGACCATGGCCGTTATGCCGTTCATGACACCTTTGTTGTGAGTCGCACATCGGAAATCGTCTATCCGTGCGAACTCGTAGGCGTGAAGTACACCTTTTACCGTGTCTTCACCGAGCACATCTTTGCTGTAGACCACTCTAGCTCTTGCCAACCTGTACTTAGCCAGATTGGACAGTATCCGTAGATAGACTTTACCGCCCGTGATCTCTTCTATACGTGGAGCCAAAGCTTCCGCCATCGTGTTCACGGCGTTGGCCCCCATGGCGTCCCTACAATCGACAAGGAGATGCACTATCAGATAAGGACCGTATCCACCGTCCAGTACCCTGCAGCGCACATCCCTAGCCCCGCCTCCGAACTTAACGAGGACCGGGTCTTGTTCGTCGGCCAGCTCCATCAACTCGTCTTTCTTTTCCAACACCTTTAATCTAGCTTCATGTGGTGCATCCACTCCGGTAACCTGCACCTGTGCTATCATCACCGGGTCCGTCGTGCTGGCAGAGAAACCACCGGTCTCCCTCGCCATCTTCGCCGCGTTGGACGCAGCCGCCACGACAGAAGATTCTTCGATCACCATGGGCACCAGGTAATCCTTTCCGTTGATCTTGAAGTTGGTAGCTATACCCACTGGAAGTTCGAACGTCCCTATCACGTTCTCGATCATCCTGTCGGCTTCTTCATGTGATACACCCCTCTCGAACAATCTCTGGACGTCTTCATCGCTCAAGTCGCAGACCTTCTTTATCTCCTCTATCCGTTCCTCCATATCCTTTTTGTAGAAACCAGATAATTTTGAATTTTTTACGGGCATGTTATCTAAGGACGAGATAAAGTTAAAGAGTATATTTATGTTATGATTACACATAACCACTAATTTCGACAGCAAAACATTTATCAAAGGGTTCATTTTTCGAGACAAGTGTTGAACATGATTAGGGAATGTGAAGAACACGGATACTACCGTGACGAGAATTGCCCGGAATGTGGTGAGAGGGGCAAGTTCATAATGAGTGATGAAGAGATAAAGAACTTGGGCAAAACAACAGCCGGTATCCTCCGCCATTTTCCCGATAAGTACGGACTAGACGTAGATGATAGAGCCTGGGTGGACTTAGAGCACTACGTGAAAGCTCTGAGGAACAGGCAGAAAAGATTTCATTGGTTGAGAAGGTATCACATGGAAGCCCTTGTGGCCACCGACGAAAAGAACCGTTATCAGATCGAGGACGGATACATAAGAGCTACTTACGGTCATTCAATCGACGTGGACTTGGATCTTCCCACAGAAGATATACCCGATTCACTATACCTCCCGACGACAGAGAAAGAAGCCGAACTGCTGCTGGAAGGAGGCGTGAAACCCTCGGATAGGATCTACGTTCACCTGAGCGGAACCTACGAATCCGCGGTAGGGGCTGGAGTGGTGAGAACGGAGAAACCCGTGATCCTGAAAGTGGATGCAAAAGAGGCCATCGAAGAAGGGCACGCCATAATGAAAGCTGGAAAGGAAGTTTACATCACCAAGGAGATCCAGCCTGAGTATCTCAGTAAAAACGAAGAACAACCCACCTTAGAGGAAATCGAGTCTTACACCGCAGAAAAAGAGATACGAGAAAAAGAAGATTGATGTCTTCTACCCTTTCTCACCTTTAAAGTTAAATCTTAGGAAACATCGCTTAGATCAAAAAATTCGATATCATCAATTAGGATTCAGAGTGACCACGTTGTTGCCCCTCAGCACTATCGTGCCGATCCTCCGTTTCCTATCTTCGGTTTTTTCTTCAGTATCTTCTATCACTAGATTCATGTGGGCGTCGAATCCGACCAGAGTTCCCTTTAAGGCCCTTCCGTCTTTCAACAGGAGCTCGACTTTTTCATCTAGATAATCATTGAGGAATTCTGTGGGTTTAGGCATATTACCGAGTGTCCAATAATGTCACCCTATTTTAAAGATTTGGTCAGATCGTTCAGGTCTTCTTCAACAATCTCCCTTCTGCCGTCCAAATCTAAAGAATCGTATATCGAAACGGCCTCTTCCATATTTTCTCGGGCTAGAGCTTCCTTGCCGACCTCTTTCCGGGCTTTGCCGAGTTCGTGCAGCGCATCGGCCAGGTACCTTTTTACGCCCAGCTCTTTCAGCTTCTCCACCGATTGAGAGATGTACTTCTCCGCTCTCTCGTATTCCTCCTTTTCCAGACAAAGTTGACCGTACTTGACTTTAACTCCCGCCTCTCCGAAAGGATCACACTGCTTTTCCAACATATGCATGGATTCTTTCAAGCATCCCTCGGCTTTTTCATATTCCTTCATGTAGATATATGACTCTCCCAGATTGAACAGGCACCAAGCCCTCAGGTTGGGATATGTTCGTTCTTCAGCAAGCTGTTCACTCTCACGATAATATTCCGCCGCTTTCTCCCAGTCTTTCTGAAGTGAGTAGATCACCCCGATGTTCATCGAGATCACTATCATCTGGTTGTAATATCCCTCTTCGCTGTAGATATCAGCACTCTTTTGATAGTATTCCAAGCTGTTTTCGTAGTCTTCCATCTCCCCATAGACGTCGCCTAGACCCTTGTACGTCACCGCTATGCCCATCTTGTCCCCCATATCTTCGTAGAGGGTCAGGGCTTTTTGAAAAGTCTCCAAAGATCCATCGAATTCGCCCTTCCTCCATCTCAATTCACCATATCTCCTGTACGATTCCGCCGTCCCGGGTTTGTAGCCGACGTCATCGGATATCTTCAGGGCTCTCTCCAAGCACTCTTCAGCTTCATCGAATTCGCCCCTTTCCATAAAAACACAGCACAGGCCCAGATGTGATTCCGCCTGGAGGTCTTTTCGATCGATCTCCTCCGATAGAGCAAGGGCTTTTCTATAGTACTTTAAACCTTGATCCATATCACCTAGATCGAGGGACGTTCCGCCCAATTTCTGGAGCAATCTGCATTCTTTGATCAAACTCACGTTCGAAGACGGTTTCTCATCCATCTCCTCCAGAACATTAAGGAGCCGGTATTTTTGTATGCCCTTTTTCACCTTCTCCGCTTTTTCCATGCCCGTGAAAAACCTTACCGCCTCGTATATCCGATCCCCGAACTCGTCCAGATCATCAATATCCAATTCATCGGGTAGTACACCCATCTCCAGGCACTGCTTCTCGAAGATGCTCTCACCGAGTTCGCCCAATTCTTTCCGCATGGTTTCACGGATCTGGTGGCTGATTTCTTTGACCATCTTCCCGTGATTCCATATCCTCATGTTATTTATGTTTAATGAATATAAATCAACCATCACCGAATCGACACGACCGTCATATCTCTTTTCTTTTGAAAACGTACTCCGCCAACACCAGGGGGACCGCTATCCATATTATCAAAACGAAGATCATTATCCATGTATCGAAATATGTGGGATGGCTGACCGGCTGGCTGCCCCCGAACTCCAGCGCCCACGCTTCGAAGGATTCTATGTTCAATCCCAACAGGGTGAACCATATGATCAGTGGGTTAAAGAACTGTAATCCAAAGTACCATTTTGGTGGATCCATAGCGGGGTCCTCCATCACCGACCAGCCGAATGTGGACTCTGCAAGGGCGTACATGCTGAAGAACCAGATCAAGCTGAAGAAGAAATAGATGAATATCGATGTGGACATGGCGGAGGTACTGCTCTCCATGGCCGCCGAGATGAAGATCGCTAGGGAGAGATACACGCCACCGAGTAGGATGGAAGAGAGCACGAAAAGGTAAAAATCCGGCCAGAACAAGAAGCCCACCTTCAGACCTACCACCAACCCTCCCACGGTCAATCCCAGTGTGATACAAGTTATAAGGACGCCCCAAAGACCCAAGAACTTACCGGCGATCACTTCACCTCTGTCCACCGGGTATGAGAGCAGTAATTCCAAAGAACCGCTTTCCTTCTCGCTTATCACCGAACCGTAGCCCAGAACGATGGCGAATATGGGTATCATGTACTCCACGTTGGTGCTCATCCATAGTATGGTATGTTGATAATCCCTCCAACCGCTCCCTTCGGTCCCCGACGTCCCATAGAACGAAACGAATATGGTTATCAGCAGGAAAGCAACCGCTAGGAATATTATCCAGATGTTCCTGAAACGGTCCTTGTACTCCTTCGCGGCAATACTAAAGGTCCTCTGCCACATCTCTTTGGAGAACAACAGCTTGAAATCTTTGACGACGTCTCTCATTTATCTCCCTCCATTATCTTGACGAACATCTCTTCCAGGTCCGGTTCTTCAACGTCGAAGTCCTCTATGTCGTAGCCTGCATCCAAAAGGTACTTGATAACGTCTATCTTTTTCCTCTCGTCGCAGTAAAGTACGAGTTTTCCTCCTTCCTTCCGCGGGCGGTAGACAAAATCGAGCTCGTCCAACTCTACAACGGCATCATCTATACTCTCTCCATGGGGTAACAACAGCGTCAGCCGAGGGTTCAGCCTCAGTTCCTCCTGCAGAGCTTCGACCTCGTCCTCTCGTATAGCCCTGCCCCTGCTGATGATCCCCACCCTATCGCACATCTGCTGAACCTCTGCCAGCACGTGGCTCGACAAGAATATCGTTTTGTTCATCCTTTTAAGTTCCAAGATCTTGTCCTTCACCCACCTCCGTATCTCGGGGTCCAAACCGCTGGTGGGTTCGTCGAGTATCAATATAGGAGGATCACCAATAAGCGTTTGAATCAACCCCAGCCTCTGGACCATGCCTTTGGAAAGTGTACCCACCTTGCTGTTCACCCTATCAGCGAGACCGAAATCCGTCAGCATATCTACCACGTCATCTGATGATGCCCCCTTTATCTTGGAAAAGAATCTCAGGTTCTCTTCGATGGTCAGTCTATCATAGAAAGACAATGTCTCGGGCAGGTATCCCAGGCTCTTCCGTATCTCGATACCCTCTTTCCGCACATCCATCCCGTTGACGGTTATATCTCCTCGATCGGGTTTGATCAATCCCATGATCGCCTTGATAGTAGTCGTCTTACCGGCACCGTTGGGACCCAAAAAACCGTAGATTTCTCCCTTTCGAACGGACAAGTCCAATCCATCTAGGGCCGTGATATCTCCATAACTCTTATCCAAACCCGATATCTCTATGATATTCATCCACGATATTATACGTCAAAGAGTAAAAATAATTTTGGATGGTCGTATTGAAGGACGAGGCGCTTATCGAGTGCTTGGATACTACATAGCAAGTTTTATCAGTAATTTAATGATATGTCAAATAGTCCAATCAGTAGATAGGCATCGAATTTAGGTATAGTAGATTATTTTACAGTTGCTTTAGACGGTTACGGGATCTTGTAATGGATTACTAGCATCAATGTATTCATTAACAGGATTACCGGAGCCAATAGGTGCTGGCCCACTCTGATCTCCCCACCAATTGTACTGCATGTCAACATAATAAGAGGATTTTGAGTTGAACGCTCCATAATCTAAGTTATCCTCGATATTATTCGACCGTATCACGCCGTCGGGAATGATGCTGGACACATAGAGACCAACGTTATTGTCGGATATTTGATTTCGATCTATAGAGCTTGCAGGCGTAGTTATTTCACCTAATATCTCTATCCCGTATCCACTTCCAAAGTTATTATGGGTAATATAATTGTGACTTATGTCTATATTTTCAACTGTCCATATTCTGACACCGATCTTGAAATATGATATCGTATTGTAGGTAAACGCCCCTGATAGATCTCTCAAGTTTAATCCTATTGTGCCTTCTCCAGGTATACCTTCTATCACATTGTCTTTGACCTCAAGATAAGTGGAATCTTTGAAAGATGCACCATAATACACATCCTGGGCAGTACAATCCGTTATTGAGATACTGTCAGTAAGTTTACCTGTAAATGCCCTATTTGCTTCTGAGATTGTGTTCTCTATTATATCGATGTTGTTCGATTTCTCTATCACTATACATTCACCACCTTTTGGAGCATTCCATCCTATCGGAACGGTTAAGTCGTATAGATTATCTTCGAATACATTCTGTCTGATCTTACCTTCTGAGTTAATGAAGAAGACGTTATAGGCAGAATATTTCATCGTGTTGTTTTCGACAAAGGCTTTTGTACTGTTTATGTATAGGCCATAACCAATCGGAATAATTCTGGTTTCAGTTTGTTGATCTAATTGTATAGTTTCCACTTCGAACTGTGTATGGTTGCTAACAGTATTCCACTCAATCTCAGCTGTGATGTCACTATTACCGTAATAGATGCCGTGAGAATTGTTGTCGATCAGATTGTAGGCGATTTTACATCTATCTAATGCATTTGTAACCCAAATGGACCAATTAAGTTGATGATAGAAAGTACTGTTTTCCACATCATTTGTGCAATTTACTGAGTATAATCCGTATCCGGATGTTTCGGTGATGTTGTTTCCTTTCAATATAGAAACACTTGAGTTCTCAGTGTACATTGCCATATGATTTATTTCTGTGATATTATTTTCTTTGAGATATAAGGAAGAGTTGAAAGAATATATCCCGTAACCGTCATAAGAATGGTCACCTATGTCTGCAATCGTAGTGTTTTCCATAAATAGGGTGGAATCCTCAGTGTAAATCCCCTCGCTTCTGATCTCTGTGATATTGTTCCAATTCATCGTAAGTTTAGATTCGTTAACGCTTACAACACCGTGATATGTACCTTTTGTATCTGCGTTACCTATCGTGTTGTTTATCAATGCTGCCGTAGTATTTGAAGTATATAATCCTATCATTATCGGATGTCCTTCCGGTCCCAAGATATTGCTGGGCATCAATTCATTGCTCTTTAACGTGGTATGATTGCAGTTAAACAGTTTAATCGCACTGACGATAAAATCTTCCCCGGCCTCTGTTCCAGGATGTATTCCATAAAACTTGTTTTCAGTTATATTCAATATCGAATCAATGCCTTCGATCCCTACATGTGCCACTTCATAACCTTCGAGAAGAGTGCTATATATGTAAAATTTATTAGCTGTAAGATTAGCCGTACTGTTATCTACATATATGAAAACAGGACTACTTCCGATATTGTTTTCCACTCTTACATTTTCATTATTGCAATCTTGTATTACAATTCCAGCAGGGTTCAATACATCTTTTTCTAGAGAAATAGGTTCGGTAAGCCCTGTTATTATATTATTTATAACCGTATTTGTTGAATTATAAAGATATATCCCGTATCTATTTACTGTGATATTATTAGCTTCTGCGGGGATGCCGATATCTATGCCCTGCCATGGTTGTACTATTTTGCTGTTGTCCGGCTCATCACCATATCCTATTTTACCAGTGCAATTAGTTAGATATACGCCGATATAATTGTTGGATATGTTGTTATTTCTACTCATATAAATCTCAGATTTTTCTCCAAAAACACCATAATATGTTTGTTCAGATTGGCCAATTCCATTTACTTTATTGTTTTCTAGATATGTAAGAGAACCAGGTTCTACATAGAAACCAATCTCAGTGTTGTTAATAATGCTGTTATATATTGTAATATTTTTCGATTGACTAACAAGAATGCCTTTTTCCATCTGCTGACTAGCTGTTGTATATTCGTAGATATTTGTCCCGTCTATTAAAACCTTTAATATATCATCAATTCTGTATAATGTATAAATACTTCCTCGAAATTCGAAATCGTGAATTCCTCTTGAAGTAATAGTGTTGTTGTGAATAAAAATATCCCTTGAATCTTTGACAACTCTGATACCATAAGCATGCCAGGTTCCACCTCCACCAAATAGTAGATTATTTTCGATTCTTAAATTTTTAGAAGAAGATATTGTAATCCCAGTACAGCTAACAGGGGCCGTAGCTTCAAATACCTCCCAATATGGTATAAGAAGAACATTATCACTAATATATCCCGATGAATTAACAGTTGATATAGTCGATATTTCATTGAATACATTACTTGTTACGTTAATCCAGGAATCTACACCTTTAATACCTGTCATTGGAGTAGGGATTTTGTGCCCTGGGGTAGGGCCACCACCGTTATTAGCAATATAGTTGTTATTAGCATTGACAAAAGATCCATTTTCTAAATAGATACCAGTAACACTATTTCCATTAATATTTGAGGAATCCACAAAAGCGGTGCTTCTTTTAGAAAGATAAAGTCCTCTACTGTTGTTTTGAAGATTAGAATTTGAGTCGATTCGAACAGATGAATTCTCTAGATATATACCTTGAGTGCACCCAAGCGCCTTCGATGAAGATATTTCAACGGACTTCGTGGGTTTGGTTAGGGTGAACGGGATGTCATCCGGGTTCCTGCCTATGTCACCGATATAAACCTGTTCTTTTATTCTCTCTCCGTCGATCAATAAGTCAAAAGTCACTCTTTCGGCATCGAAAGCGAAACCGTCGTCACCACTGCTTATTAAGCTGTCTATGGTGTAGGTGGTGCTGTCATAAGTAATTGTACCGGTGAAATGATGTTCCTCTCCATCAGTACTCCACTTGATAATCCACGGGAATATCTGTGTTTCGTCATACCAAATATAATATCCAAGATCTTCACCCGGTATGTAATCGGGTTTTCCAGGATCTACCTGCCCCCCGAAACAATTTGTAAAGTGTGCACCGTGTGAGTTGTTGTAAAACATAGAATTAGCTATAACTGGGTCTGATTTAACCGCATAAAGCCCATACCCGCCACAGTGAGATATGTTCGCATCGTCGAGGGTGGCTGCGGTGTTGTTCAGATACAGTCCGTGACTCCTGCAGTTCGTTATATTCCCGCCGTCAGTGATCGTTATAGTCCCCGCAGGATCGTTACAGATGATACCGCCGGGTGCGGATAGGTCGTTCGGGTCGCCGTTGACCTCGGAGATGGAACCTGGTTCATCTTCAAGAGGATGTTTATCTATCGTCAAAGAACCGTTCATCCAGAAGTTATAGTAGATATTTGTGTCTCCGTTAAAAAGGGGATATTGTGCTATTAAATGTCCCGAGGATTTTACTTCAACCTTGAACTCCCCGTTCTGTTGACAATTCATGTCCCATCCATCGGGACTTGGGACAGGAAATTCATAATTTACTATCAGGTTGTCTCCAATCACTCCAGAATTAGTGATTATCAATGATTCATTTACGTATGTATCCCCATCCACGATTATCGTCCTGTAGTCGATAGTAGTTGGTTCGTCTATGACCCAGTCTCCCGGGATATGCATTATCGGTCTCTCTCCCGGTAAAGCCCTGAACCTTTCTTCAAATTCGTTTGTAAGGTTCCAGAAAACCCCGCATCTATCTTTTCTTTCAAGAACAAATATCTCACCATATATCCAGTGAAATCCCCTTTCAGTAGGCCCCCAACCTCTCGGAAGACGCCTTGTTTTCTCTTGACCTGGGCGTATCACTCCAAAATGGATGGTTTTCAAATATTCCTTTGTTTCACCATCCGGTTTGAGATCATAAAGTACCGCTTTAACAACGTATCTCTTAGTTTCATTGTTTTTCAATGTAAATTTCAAAAAATTAGTTTTATTGGTAAACACGTTTCTATATAGAGGTGGAGAACGAATATCAGTTAAAAGGATCGGAGGTTCAGTCTCGTTTGTTTCATTACCCTCGTCTTCATCATCTTTGAAAGGAATATCATCCTCCGTAGAAACCTCGATCTTATTTTTTAGAGGTTCCATAGCTTTTTTGATTCGATCTAAATTAGGCTTATCAAACTTACAAGGTTTAGGTTTATCTTTCGGTGGATCAAGAATGATGTCTATTTGCTTCTCAGCATCCAACGAATCGATCGTTATACTCTCACTTGAGAAACATTTTCCGTCCGTAAAGTTCAGACTTATCACATCACCAATTTGTGCATCGGCGATCTCAAGATAATACTCGCCATCCTGAAACTCCGAAACATCTCCGGTCATCGACCTGAGGTTCTCGTAACCCACCAAGAACCTATCAGTCGGCAAACCATAATCGTCGGTCACTTCTCCATACACGGTAAGCATACCAGTTCCTTCTTCGGCGATCGATGAAGCGGGTAAAAGTGCCACCAACACCATCAATGCTGTCAAAAATATTGTAACTCCCGTTCTATAATTCTTCTTATTTGGATTCCTCCTCAGTTCAATATCCATATATCTCACTCCCTTTTTACTTTGTCAAGGGGAGAATCCTTAATCAGAATACTCGTATAAGTAATTTTTTTGCATGAAGATGCAAAATAATGTTAGATTTATTTCCTCTTCTTGTGTTTCATCAACACTATCACAACAACGAGTATAATAGTCACTGGAAACACGATCGATGGAAACTCTGGAACAGTCGTAGTTGCTGTGAACACCTCGGTTTTAGACTGATCCATCGTGCTGTCTCTAGGGTTGTTCAAGAAGGTAAGTCCGGTGTAATCTACCGTGATGTTGTGCGGGGTATAATCTACTTTTGTACTGCTCGTTTGAAGGTACTCTTTTAATACAATCCATCTAACATAACCATTCAAGTTTGTAGAGTAATTCTCATCGTAAGTTCCATTATCGTTGTCTTTTATTCTCACATTTGCACCAGATATCGGTGAAAAAAGCGAGTCTTGAGCTTTCACATGCAGATACCATTTAACTGTCAAATTGCTATTGTTGTCATCTATGTCAACTTTATTTTCATTAAAAGTCGTATTGGTTAATACAAAGTAGGAACCTGGATTACCAGCTATAAACAAATCGTCTATATTGGTGTTTCTAATTGTCGAATTAATTACATAAATATATTCTGTAGAGGAACTGGAGATGCCAAAATTCGCTCCGTCTAGAGTTACGTTTATCAAGGTGGGAGTAGATCCTTGAACGAAAACATTATCCTCTGTGCTTCGTAACACTACAGTATCCTTTATAAGTGGATTGCTTCCCGTTTCAATCCCAATTCCTACAGCTGGGTTTCCAGGTATATTACATCCCGTATCGGTTATTCGATTGTTTCTAACAAGAGGATTGCTCCCGTAATTTTTCATATTATCTACACCAGTAATATGAATACCAAAACTATCATTATTCCAGCTTATCAGATTATTCTCGATGGTTCCGTTGGAGTACCATGTAGCGAAGATTCCAGTGTGTTCATTCCAACTGATAGAGTTGTTCGAAATCAGAGCATCGGAGTGGTTTAAAACAATGCCGTAATAATTTTTAGAAATTAAATTTCTATCTATAGATGCGTTATTAGTGTTAATTGTAAGACCTGCTGCTCCCCTGTAAGCAGGGCCCCCTCCGCAATTGTGTAGTTCACTGTTTCTCATTGTAAAGTTACTCCCATCCCTGACCCAGAACCAGTAATAAGCGTTTGTGTTATTCAACGTGATATTAGATGCGTCTCCAGTAGTGGTATTGTCTCCATCCCAATCGAAGATTTTCATCGCTCCTCCTCTCTTAACTTCAATATGATAGAACTCTTCGATTGTTGTTCCACCAACCTCGCTGTCCATTATCAATGTAACATTCCTAAAAGTAAGGGTTGCTCCATACTCTACAGTTAAGTTACCCTTCAATAGGATTGTTTCATTCCATACCTCCGTATCTGTGGTGATTATCCAATCACCTGTACCCGGCGGTGGGAAGTCACCATTTCCACCAGCTTCTACTGGTGCTGGACTAATACTTAATAGAGATGCAAGTATTAGAGCGAAACACACGTAGTTCGTTATCCTCCGAATCATGTTCATTCCTTTAAACGAACTTATCAGCAATAAACCTTTTTGACTTCATCATCCACAACTCCCTCCGAGCCAGCATGATCGCATTTACCTTTGGACGAACTGCTATCAAATTCTCCCACAGATCCATACCAGGTCCATCCCCAACATGAAGCCGACTAAAAATCCACTGGTGAGGCGTCTAGCATTCGTGCTCTCCAAAACATCGAGTTCCTGCAGCAGCCCGTCTAGAGCGAAGGGTATCAGAACGATGATAGTCAAGATGAATAACAGACCACCGTGGATCTCCAAACCCAAGAAAAATCCCAAGAGCACCCCCGATATCATCCCGAGATAAACCCCAAAGCACCTGGAACAGATGGGCATCTTTCGACCGAAGACGGTGAAGCATTTTTCGTCCTCGCCGTGGCAGATGAGACTTCTGTACTCGCTAGACTTCATGACAGTCAATCAGAGCAGATCTTTGAACTCCTCGACCAGCTCGGGATACTTTTTCTGGACACCCTCCAAGATAGTACCTATACTCACTTTGGCCAATTCCATATCTGAGAGGGCATCTACGATCTTGTCGAACTGCTCGTTGTTCAACTTCATGGCTGTTTCTTTGGCCATGTAGTTTCGCCAGAGCTTGTTCTCCAACTCGTCCCGCCACTCTTTTTCATATCCCTGCAAGAATTCTTCGTCCACTCTTCCTTCTTTCACCGCTTTAGCTGCGAACTTCCCAGCGATGCGTCCCTGGATCACTCCATTTACTATGCCTCCACCGGTCATGGGATCAACAACCCGTGAGGCATCGCCTACGAGCATGATTCCGGCGGCGGTCACTTTTTCCGGAGGGTGTGTCACCGAAACCGCACCGGCAACCATGTCTATGGGCTCGCCTTGATTGAATTCATCGTGGTTCTCTATAAACTCGTCCAGATAATCCTTCGGCGATTTACCGCCGTCCAACCTACTAAGCTGTACTCCCAATCCAACATTGGCGGTGTCTTCACTTTTTGGAAACGCCCATGCGTACCCCCCCGGAGCGTGTTCACACAGGTAGAAGTGGGTATAATCCGGATCTATATCCAGACCCGCCATCCTGTACTGGAAGCAGGTCATTATATCCTGAGGGGGGATGGCGTCGTATATCCCCGCCCATCTACCGACCTGGGATTCGAATCCGTCTGCACCGATGGTCAACTTGGCTCTGATCTCGAAGTCCTTGCCCATCATACGGGCTTTCACTCCCTTGACAAAACCGTCTTCGACTATCAAGCTCTTCGCAGTCGTTTTTACCATGAAATCCGCACCGGCTGCTGCCGCCAATCGTGCCATCTCTTTATCGAAAAGGTCCCTTTCGCAGACGACACCTACTTCGTCGCCGGCCATCTTCTCAGTTATCTCCAGCATGTGTCCCGACGGCGAGTAGAGCTTGGCTCCGATCATGTCTCTGGCCGCCCACGTATCTATATTTGCGATCTCATCATCCAGACGGTTCAAAGATACGCCCTCTCCGCATCTCACGGGTGAGCCGATCTCCTGCCTTTTCTCTATGACCAAGGTTTTTGCACCGTTCTTCGAGGCGTACCTTGCAGCGGCACAACCGACTGGCCCGCCACCTACCACAAGAACGTCGTATTCAAGCACATCTCCTTCGTCTATTATCATCATTTCCCCTCCAATGATATCGCCCTTACGGGACATACCTTTTCACACTGGCCGCACGAGGTACAATCGTCATTTATCTCCAGGGTGTACTCTTTAAGGAACATCGCGTTTACCGGGCACGTTCCCACGCAGGCGCCACACCTCATGCACAGTTCCTCATCGACTACCGGTTTCATTTATTATCCCTCCACTCTTCCAAAGGTACGGAGAATTTCTTTTCTACCTCCGTTCTGTACGT
>JAWOBZ010000098.1:0-7353 GCA_046484045.1 Thermoplasmata archaeon
ACGAAGGACATGGCGGCTAGTACAGAAACCGGTCCAGCTACATTCATAATTCAAGGGATCGCTACCGGTATGGAAAGCACTTTTGCCCCGGTCATAATAGTGTCTGTCACAATTCTAGTTTCGTTCACGCTCGCCGGTCTTTACGGTATAGCCTTATCAGCGGTCGGTATGCTGTCCACATTGGGTATAACGTTATCCACCGACGCATACGGCCCCATAGCGGATAATGCCGGAGGTCTGGCAGAGATGGCTCATCTTGACCCGAAGGTCAGAGATAGGACAGATGCTCTTGATTCATTGGGCAACACAACCGCAGCCACCGGTAAGGGATTCGCGATAGGTTCAGCGGCCTTGACTGCACTCACGCTGACAGCAGCGTATGCGACACGGATAGGAATCCAAGATTTTTCCGAATTCAGTATATTGAATCCAAACGTACTCGTTGGGGTTTTCTTAGGGGCGATGGTACCGTTCATATTCTGTGCTATTACGATGAAAGCGGTTGGAGAAACAGCATACGAAATGGTGAAGGAGATAAGAAGGCAGTTCAAACAGATACCGGGTCTTATCCAAGGTAAAAATGAACCGGATTACAAGAGCTGTATCAACATCAGTACATCCTCATCACTAAAAAGGATGGTCGTACCGGGATTGATGGCTATAATAGTCCCCTTATTGATCGGGTTCATTTTGGGTCCGGCTGCTCTAGGCGGCTTCTTGATATCGTCGGTCGGTACCGGCTTCGTATTGGCCATAATGATGGCTAACGCCGGTGGAGCGTGGGACAATGCCAAAAAGTACATAGAGAAGGGTCATCTAGGTGGAAAGGGATCACCCGCTCATAAAGCAGGTGTTGTCGGTGATACCGTCGGCGATCCATTCAAAGATACTTCCGGTCCATCTCTAAACATACTGTTGAAATTGATGTCGATAGTATCTCTGGTGTTCGCATCGGTGATAGCCGCTCATCATCTAGTACTTATACCATAGGTGAAAAACAATGTACAAAATGGAAAGAAAAAGTGATACGATCAGGATCCCTCCGCACAGGTTGACAGAAGACTTGGACGATGTATCGAGAGATATAGCTAGGGAAACATTAGAAGGAACTATAGAGGAAGATAACAAATTGACCATACTAGTAAAAGATATAGACCGGGTGGGAGATGGAAAGATAGTCCACGGTGACGGTGCTATATTCCAAAAGATCGAATACGATGCCCTCGTTTTCGAGCTCGAAGAGCAGGAATTGATATTCGGCTATATCTGTGAAGTACTGAAATTCGGTGCCTTCGTTAGATTTGGACCGTTGGACGGTCTTCTACACATCAGTCAGATCATGAATGATAAGGTGGAAGTTAATCTAGGCAATCAGAGATTAAAGGGTAAAGATTCCAAAAGAGAGCTCGGTATAAACGACAAACTCAGGGCGCGGATAGTAACTATAAGCGTGAACGAGAGGAGTCCAAGGGAGAGCAAGATCGGAATGACGATGAGACAGAACGGCCTTGGAAAACTAGAGTGGATAGAAGAAGATATGGAGGAGGCGTCATAGATGGTCAAGAATATGAAGGCGTGTAAGAACTGTAACGCTATTACCGATGAGAGCGAATGCCCTCTATGCGGTTCCGAGACGGTTAGAGAGTGGCAGGGTTATTTGATCATAATAGATCATGAACACTCTGAGATCGCCAGGAAGATGGGTATCAAAGTGAACGGTAAATTTGCTTTGAAGGTCAGAGAATAACCTATGAATGGAAACAAGATACCAGACACCGACCTTAGGCTACCGGTAAAAGAAAGGTTCATCCTGCGCGATATATTGGGTGAGATAATAAAAGGTGAGCTTCCTGAGAGGTTTATGAACTATTCACCCATCATAACCGTAGGCGATTTTGTAACTAATACGTTGTTTCAGCAGGGCATCATCCCCGACGTATCGATCATCGATGGTAAGACCAGGAGAGGAAGCTATTCTATCGAGGAAATACCCGATGTTGAAATTGTCGAATTGAAAAACCCCGCTGGTCATATAACCGAATCATCGTGGGAAAAAATACATGCGGCGATAGCTGCGGATGAGAAGGTCCTGATCGATGTGGACGGCGAAGAGGACATGCTTTCTCTGGTATGTATCATATTGTGCCCGAAAAACGGAATAGTAATATATGGGATACCTTCTGAAGGCATGGTTGTTAACGTAGTAAACTATAAAATCAAGAAAAAATCTTGGCAAGTAATAAATAATATGAAAAAAGTGAAGTAGGCTGATAAGATGGCGGAAATGGAATTGGAAATCGAGAATGAAAAAGAGAACAAATTGTTCAAAAGGAGAGAACTCACTGTAAGATTATATCACGAAGGTATTTCCACACCTGACAGAAAAAATGTTAGGAACCGGGTTGCAGATCTGACGGGTTTCGCGAAGGGTAAAGTGATCATCCAGAGTATCAAATCGACATATGGTAAAGACGAATCAGTTGTAGAGGCAAAACTATACGAAAACAAAGAAGATGCTTTGAAGTACGAATCTAAACACATACTTGAGAGAAACGGATTGACTGGAGGTGAAGAAAGTGAGTAAGATCGATATCTATGAAGTGGAAGACGGCAAACTAAAAAGGAAGAGACGAAGCTGTCCAAAATGTGGAGAGGGAGTTTTTTTAGCGGTTCACAAGGACAGGGTATCCTGTGGAAAGTGTGGATACACCGAATTTAAGAATAAATAATAGCTGATGTGGGCTCGTAGTGTAGCTACCCGTTTACATCTGTAGATGGGCTGCAATGGATATCACTGGGGCTTCCGGAGCCCCGATCCCGGGTTCGAAAATAGGATTGGTTACAATCCCACCGAAAATCCCGGCGAGTCCGCTATATTATCACTGATAATTAGCGGGCGAGGAAAATCCGAAGGATTTTTGGAACCGATTTTTCTCTGAAACATCCACAACTACATTTTAACGGAGATAATCCAAAATATTATATACTGATATATCTTACAAAAAATCCTAATAAACTAGTCAGGAGGCAAAAACTATGGATGATGAAAATACAGTGTATATCGGAAAAAAAGAAACGATGAACTATGTTATGGCTGTTGTAACACAATTTAACAGCGGATCTGATGAAGTTGTTATCAAGGCACGAGGCAGAGCGATCAGTAAAGCTGTAGACGTTGCTGAGATAACGAAGAATAGGTTCGTACCTGCATCAAAAATAACCAACATCATAACAGACACAGAACAGCTAGAGAGAGAAGGTGGGGATGGAACAACAAATGTTTCTGCTATGGAAATCACTATGAAGATCGAGTGAAATTCCAAACCTGTCTGGCAATTCAACCCCCTTTTTCATTATTTTGATTGATAAATTACATATATTTTCCATCTTTATTTTGGTTCATGACCGAGATAAAAAGTTTGCAGGACTTGGTAGTTGATTTTAGAGACCAACGAGATTGGAAAAAGTACCATAATCCAAAGGACCTCTGTATATCGATATCGATAGAATCAGCCGAACTATTAGAATTGTTCCAATGGAAGTCCGCTGACAACGAGGTAGATTTTGCAGAGTTAAAGGACGAGATGGCGGACATATTGATATATCTACTATCTCTGGCAGATGTAACTGACGTCGATCTTGGAGATGCGTTAAAAAAGAAAATAGAGAAGAACAGAGAGAAATATCCCGCCGACAAGTCAAAAGGTTTTTAACCATATACGAACTGGATTGAAATAGATGTGTGCAAAACAGGAACAATACCTGAAAGAAAGGATCAACATACCCGGTCGGAAAACCATAGACGAAGTCTTCGACAAGAGAACTTTGAGCCTATTGTATCGGCTGATGACCAAAGATGTCATCGATATACTGGATTATCCGATATCGACCGGTAAAGAGGCAAAAGTGTTCAAAGCTCTAGATAGGGAAGGTCGAAAACTCGCGGTTAAGATAATGAGAACTTCAACGGCACCCTTCAAAGAGTACAGAAGGTACATCGAAGGTGACCACAGATTCAAAAATATCGGTTCTGGAAAACAACTAGTTTTTACATGGACCAAAAAAGAATTTTCAAATCTGAAGAAGATGTATGAAAAAGACGTTACCGTTCCAAGACCCGTTCACTGCACAAAGAACATTTTGATAATGGAGCTCGTGGAGTTCGAAGGATATCCAGCACCCATGTTGAGGGACTATATATTTGCAAAAGAAGAAGCGGAAGATATCATGGAGCACGTGATGGACGACATGTATAAATTGATGAATGATGCTGAATTGGTTCACGGCGATCTCAGCGAATACAATATACTGATGTCGGACGACGGTGTACCTTACATCATAGATGTTTCGCAAGCCGTTCCGTCGGACCATCCCATCGCGGATGAACTTATAGATAGAGATATAAAGAACATAGTAAAATACTTTAATGGATTGGGTTTGGATATAGATAAGGATGAAGTTAAAGAAAGATTGGAGATAGCGTGATAAAATGGGAATGGTAAAGATACCAAAGGAGAGGATCGGTGTATTGATAGGTGAAGAGGGCACCACGAAGGAGATGATAGAGAGTAAAAGTGGTGCCGAATTGGAGATAGATTCACAAACAGGTATGGTAGATGTGGATACAAGGGGGGTCAATGATCCTATATTGGGTATGAAGGTGGATGACGTGGTGAAAGCTATAGGAAGAGGTTTCAGTCCGCGTAAAGCTGTAAAGATACTGAAAGAAGATTATTATTTCGAACTCCTGGACATAAAGAGCTATGTCGGTAAGAGTTCCAAATCGGTGCGTAGGATGAAAGCTAGGTTGATCGGTACGAACGGTAGGACAAGAGAACTGATAGAAGAATTGAGTGGGGCTTTTGTCTCCGTTTACGGAAAAACGGTTGGAATAATAGGTAGGAACTATGAGATGGATACCGCTAGAAGGGCGGTAGAGATGATACTATCGGGTGCAGAGCATAAAACCGTCTATTCCTTCTTGGAGGGAAGTAGAAGGGAGTTAAAACGCAAGAAAGGCGACTGGTACTGATTATAACCGCATATCGTCGTCCGCTTTCTTTTTTGAGCTGCCGATGACTTCACCGCATTCCGGGCAGATCTCGCCGGCGTGCTTTTCTTCACATTGAGGACAGAGCGGCAGGTCTCCGCAGTCGTGTTTGTAGTTTGTCGGGTCTCCGCAGAAGTAGCATTTGGTTTCCTTGCTTTGTTTTTCTTCTTTCTTTTCTTCTTCCTTCTCTACTTCTTTCGATGGTTCTTCAGTGGTTTCTTTTTTTTTCTCCTCTTTTTCCTCTGGCTTGACCACCGTTTCTCCTCTCATAGGGCTTTCCTTGACCAAAGATGATATCTTGGTACTCGGCGGCATGTAATCAGCACCCTCGAATTTCTTCAGTGCCTCCTGTACTTTCTTGGCCTGATAGATCCCGATATTTAGATTGGATACGAGGCTGAGAAAATCTCGGTTCTCAGGAGGGAGGTCCAATACCCTTTTCCTTAGGAGCCTTTCTGTTTTCTCGTCGATCTGATCCGCTGGGACGTCCATCTCCGATACTTCTTTGATGTACTCGAGAACACGTTTACATTCTTCGATTGATTTATCTGGATATTTGGTCACGATATCGCACAATCGTACTCCATTGTTCAAGAGGCTGTCTCTAGAGTGCATTGCAAGTTTAGTGATAACAGCTCTCGAAGCAGCTTCGTATTTTTTCTGTTCATCATCTTCTAATGCACCGAAATCTACGGGCTCTCTTGTAGAAAGGTAGGTGAAAACTTCATCTATGAAGTTGTATGGTATATCACACTTCTTGAAAGCCTCCTCTTTGGATATCGCTCTATTTCTAACGCATTCGAATTCTAATACTCTCTTCGCATACTTCTCCAACTTTCTCTGTTTTTCTTTCTCCTCGGCTATCTCAAGGCCCTCGCTTGCCGATTCGAAGCCGGAGTCTATATCTAGAGCTTTTTGGAAAGCTCTTTCCGCGTTCTCGCTTTTACCCACTTCTAAAAGGACCCTGCCTTTGTTGTTCCAAGCGTACTTGTCCTCGGAGTCCAAACCTATGGCTTTGTCGTAAGCTTCTATCGCAGCGTTGTACCTCTCAAGTGCTTCCAGCGCTCTGCCTCTTTCGAACCAGGCTTCCTCGTACTCCGGGTCGATGATCGTTGCCTCGTAGAAACTCTCCGCTGCATCCTCGTAGCGTTCTATCTCGGATTCGATCTCGCCTCTCTTGAAGAACAGTTTGGCATCCTGTGGATCTTTGTCGATAGCCATATTGTATGATCTTATCGCGTCGTCTTTTCTACCCAGGTAATCATAGCATTCAGCTTTCGTTGTCCAAACACCCTTGTCATCCGCACCTAGCTTTACTGCCGTATCGAGAGCTCCGATGGCTTCCTCGTATTTTTCTAACCTCTCTGAAAGGAGTCCTTTGTACTTCCACGTGAGACCGTTCTGATCGTTGATCTCAAGTGACCTTTCGAACACTTTTTCTGCCTCTTCTAGGTCACCCGTCTCTATCAAACATCTTCCCTTCATATCCAGGAATTGCGTGTTCTCTGGCTGCTGATCGATGGCTTTCTGATACAATTGTGCAGCTTCACCGTATCTCTCCATCTTGCGGAGTGATTCCGCCTTCCTGTTGATAACGTCGACATCATTGGGGTCCAGATCGAGTGCCTCGTTGTACGACCTCATGGCGTTTTCGTACTGGTTTAGATGTTCCAGGACTATGCCCTTCTGGAACCACATCTTTTTTGAATTTGGATCCAGGTCAAGTCCCTTGTCGAATGCATCTAGACTCCTTTCTCTTTCGTTGAGGAACTTGAGTGCGATGGCTTTGCCCTGCCAAGCTCCTATATCGTCTGGCTCGATATCGATTATCCTATTGCAGTACTTCAGTACCTCTTCGGATCTCTTGAGATCCTTCAGAAGGTCTTTCGCCTTCTTCATATCCTCTATATTCTCTTCTATCTCAAGTGCACTCTCGAAGCAGTACAGGGCGGATTCAGCTTCTCCCAGATGCCTAAGTGAGTCTCCCTTGTCCCTCCAAGCTTGTGCATTGTTTGTGTCGAGTTCTATTATGTTGTCGCATGTTTGTATCAAGTCACTCCATCTAGCTAGCTCTTTGAGTGATTCCTTTTTCTTCTCGAGCAGTTTAACGTCACGGGGCTCCATGGAGAGTGCCCTATCGAATGCCTGGACCGCTTGTTCGTGTTTATCTATCTTGGTGAGAGCAACTCCTTTCCTTATATATGCCAGTCTGTGAGATGGGTTTAGCTTGATAGAACGATTGAAGGCATCGATGGCGTCTTCGTATCGATCCAACCACTCCAGAGCTATACCTTTGCTGTACC
>JAWOBZ010000103.1:0-5149 GCA_046484045.1 Thermoplasmata archaeon
AAAAGAGACACCCAGCGCTTAAAAACGCAACAACCACAACAAGCCCAGAGTAAACCTAAGAAGATACCCTCCCCGGGAAAGAAAAAGAAGTCACATTGGAAAAAGGGTGTGGGTATACTGATCGTCGCCTTCGTTTTGATCCTTTTATTATTTTCTCCCCTAGTCAACATGCTTCCCGACCTTTGGGGCGGACCAGTCTATCCGGAGAAAGCGGAATTTACGATATCTAGAGAGATAACTTTGACCACCAATAGGGAGATAAACTATCAAATCGATATACCGGTCCCCATAGATATACCGGGAAATAACATCCAGCGTGTAAACAGTATAGATTGGTTCGGTTCTCCGAATACGATAACTAAATATGATCAGGAATGGAAAATATGGTCTGGTGAGCTGAGCAGTTCCCGTACCATGAACGTCAATTATCACGTTACAACGGAGACCGTCAAATGGGATTATACGTCAGACGATTCGGGGTTGATCGAGGATATACCACAGGGTCTCAAAGATACTTACAACAGGGACCAGTGGATCGTCGATGAAGACGGGGATGGAACACCTGATGATAGAGATCATGACGGAAGAGACGACGTCATGATAGAACCCAGCAGTTCTACGATAATCAATCTAGCCCAGGACATAACAGGAGATAAAACGAACCTGTACAGCAAGGCTAGAGCTATCTACGATTGGATAAATGATAATATAGAGTACGAGAGAGGGAGCTCCGGTTTACCACAGCACGCTCTTTGGACTTTGAGAGAGGGAAAGGGAGATTGTGATGAACAATCTTTCCTATTCTGTTCTCTAGCTAGAGCCGTCGATATCCCTGCATGGGTGGAACTGGGGGTACTATATGATCGAGTCATCGATGAATGGGGCGGCCATGGTTGGGTTAGAATGGAATTCATCAAGTCAGATGGAACCTCCGGTTGGGTCAATATAGATACAGTTAACAATCAATTCTTCGCCCGGGATGCGACAAGGTTCACCTCATGGGTTGACGATGGCGGAGAAGGCCATCTAGAAGATTATTATTTGTTCCTTAGTTACAATTACTCCGTTCTTCCGCATCAACCATCTCCACAGGTGTCGATCTCTGATGAATACACCAACGTCCAGATGGATACCGAGGGGGAAGAGTATCTAGGTGATGATGGTGAAGATATTCCCGGATTGAATACCGCGGTGATCGTCAGCACGATATTCATCTCAACGATTTTATTTGCATACAAGAAGAGAAAAAGGTAAGAAAGTTGATATTCTAATAGATTCACTGTTTTTGTGTACTATAGGAATTGAATCGATGAGGGGGAACTATAATGTAAATAAAGTCCCGACTCCCGGATTCTAGTCAGAAGCAGAGCTTCTAACCGTTCGTCAATCTGAGATTGTCTCATGAACCGGGGTTCAAATCCTAAAAAAATAACAAAAGTCCCGACTCCCGGATTTGAACCGGGGATCTGCGGATAACGACGGAACCGGAGAATCCTCCGGGAAGCCCACTACAGTCCGCCGCTCTAGCCAGTCTAAGCTAAGTCGGGTTTGCGTGTTGGAAAGGGGTTACAGTCTGCCGGTCTACGAGGAAAGGTTTACTTTCCGAGCTGTGGGAATCTCTGATTCCCGCTAGGCCAGTCTAAGCTAAGTCGGGTTTGCGTGTTGTTAAAAGGGTTTTACAGTCTTTTGTCCAGACGAATTATACTGAACGGATACATCGAAATCAAGTTTGTTATTTATCATTTTCGTTTGCGATAATATATTTCCTGAACTTGTGATAATGCCAGGTAAGATATTTATATGGCCATCCAAATCCTCTAATAGAATTTTAAAAAGTGGTCAAATGCCTAATAAAGTGTTTCAAACCGTGGTTAATGAATTGGACTTTGTTGGGGACATCCTCTCAATTGGGATCACAAAGAAAGCGGTCTATCAACAGGGGGCGACTCCCGAAGATGTTACGGTAAACCAGATGAAATTAGCTTTGGATAAACACATCGTTCCATCTCTTTACGATTTTATCTCCAAAAAGAAGGCTAGAGAGTGGAGAAAGGATACCATGAAAAAATTAAGAAAACTGGAGGGGTACTGATGAGGAAAGACCTATTGAATCTTAAAATGGATGATCTGGTCTCTTCCCACGCAATAGAAAACATGTATGTATTTTTAGCAGCTCTTTTTTTGATAGCCTTCGCTTTGATACCGTTTCTCGGGTATGCTGACCTCGTCGATCATGTGATAGCAGCCGTAGCTATATTCGTTGCAATAGCTTCTTTTTTACACACATACCAACTGTACGGTTTGAAAAGTAAAGAAGGGTGGGCATGGCTGTTGTTGACGATCTCCGTTATCCTGATCTTAACAGCGAGTCTTTTAGATGCCTTTGGACACGGTTTTTTGTACTTTATTTTTAGATTCGTATCCATCCCCATAATGACATTGGGCCTTATTATCAAATTGTGGTTCACCGGGATGGACCTGACTCTCAGCCAGAAAACCGTTTCCGCCATAACGTTTATCGGGTGGGTACTGCTGATCTTCGTTTCATCTGTTCTACCCGTCATGGACGGTGATTTTAATTATATAACGGATGCCTACGCTTTCTACGCAATAGCTGAGATAATCGCCTTGATGGTATCCATATTCATTATCCAAACCATACAAGCCAAGGGTTGGTACTTTATCTCCATCGGATTGATCCTTATCAGCATGGGAGATATCTTTCATCCATTGGCGGAAAACTTTGGATTGATCTATCCTGGTTCACCTATCAGATTGTTCTGGTATCTGGGATTGTTGGTAGCGGGCTTCGGAGCGTTCTACCAGAGGAAAGAACATCTAAAGTATATAGCTATGTAAAAAAAGAGAGGTAAGATGAACATCGGAAAATATGACCTCGGTAGACAGGAAAGAGTAAAATTTCTATTTCCTATCTCGGCAGTGCTAATCATCCTACTTTTTTCACTAGTACCATTCATCGGATACGGTGGATTGATAGATTCGATCAGCGGCGCCCTCTCGATATCCATCGCGATAATTTTCTTCGTATTGAACGCAAAATTCTACGGGGCACACAGCGATGAAGGTAGGGTATGGACGATAATATCGATCGGGCTAATTACGGTACTAGCTGCTAATATATTTGCGTCCCTACAGTACCCATCGATATATTTTATCCTTAGATTCGCGTCCATTCCGATAATAATCTATGGGATCTGGGTAAAACTTTCTTTTGCCGGAATCGATTTGAACACCTCTGAAAAAACTGTCACGTCCATCGGGATCTTGAGTTTCGTTCTTTTGGTCCTGGTCTCCGCCGTGATGCCGGCTGTTGAATCGGGATTCACGCTGGACGACAACGCTTCAGCGGTTTTTGCCATAACAGAAATACTCTTCTTGTTGTTGGGGCTACTCATAATCCAGACCGTAGAGTCCAGGGGATGGTATGTAATTTCTGTAGGATTAGTACTTATCAGTATGGGTGACATATTCAATCCACTGGCTCGGCAGTATGAGATGATATACGATGGAACCCCGCTGAGATTGTTCTGGTACATCGGATTGATAGCTGTTGCATATGGAGCTTACTATCAGAAAAAGAATCATTTAAAATTACTTGCCAGTATCTAGGTCTTTGTAATCTATACTCTTTGCCATCTGGATTCTCTTTTTTGGAGCAGGGTGTGAATAAAACATTATCTCGATTACTCTACCTGGATTTACCTCTGAAAGGGCGATATCGGACAATCGTTTGAATGTTGAAACCATGGCGGTGCGATCCTTTACCACCCCCAGGGCAAACCTATCAGCTTCTCTCTCACGATGTCTGCTGTACGCCAGCATCAAGGGGTCTATCAAACTGTAGAGGCCGAACAATATGAGGATGAATATCGGCAGGTTGGCGATGCTGGTGAATCCTCCCCAGAACTCCAACGCCCAACCAGATACATAAAAGATCGGAAATATCAAAAGAGCTTGTAGAGCTATGTATCTGAGCACGTCTTTGTTCACATAGTGCCCCATCTCGTGAGCGACGACACCTTTGACCTCGTCCTTGTGGAATTTATTCAATAGATTGTCGAAGAGGTAGATCCTTTTCGTCCTGCCCATACCGGCGAAGGCGGCGTTGGCCTTTTCTGTCTTCTCACCGGCTTTCACTTCCACTACTTTTTCTACCTTGGCCACCCCGTTTTTTTCTGCGATCTGGATGAGATCTTCGGCTAGTTCTTCATCATCCAGTTCCTCTGTATCGAAGAACAAGGGAAGCAGTATGAGGTGGGAGATATTGGACAGCACTCCCAGCAAAACGAAGGCGATCATCCCGGCATACAGCCACCACCACTCCGGATATGTACTACCTAGATAGAAAACACCGGCGATGATAGGTGTCGATATCAGCACCGATATCACAAATGATTTTAACTGATCTTTCAACCATTGGAAGAAGTTTTGATTGCTGAGGTCGTACCGGTGCTCTAAGACGTATCCAGAGTAATACGATATAGGAAATCCGACCAGGAAAACTATGCTGATGAACAGAGCGACGAACATGGCTACACCGAGCCAATAGTGGTCTAGAGCAGTTCCAGATATAGATCTAAAGATCGATCTCTCTAACAAATGAGAGATTTTAAGGTAATATATCAACAACAAAGTGATCAGGGGGATGATTATTCCCTGAAACACGCCGGTATAAAGCTTCTGTTTGGAATATATCTTCGCCGATTTTCTTTTCTTGGGATCAAATTTATAGGGGTAAACAACCTTTGATTCTGTATTCATTTGATCAGTCCAAAATTGCCCTATCGAATTTTTCATCATTAAATGGTTTCGTGGCATCCAATCCGTATTTCATGGTTATACAATTTTCATCTGCGCTTGGATCTAGTGAGCTTCCCTTTTCTTTCTTTGTGACCATATCTCTGTCCTCTTGGAACCTCGTTGCAACGGCCCATTCAACCTGCCTGTCGTCGTGGATGTCGATATCCGAGTCCACGACTATTACCCTTTTCATTGACCCGTGTGCGTTCAGTGCGATATCTATGGCCTTCTTTCCATCGTCGGGATCCTTCTTATTTATCGATACCACACCGTGGAGCCAACAGCATCCTCCTTCGGTCAATCTCACATCTTTCACATCCAGGGTCTT
>JAWOBZ010000009.1:0-32851 GCA_046484045.1 Thermoplasmata archaeon
TACATACGAAGGTACTTCCACAAAATTATCTATTGATCGCATGTATCTTAAACAAGTCTACTCCCCATTCACTAAAATTGGAGAAACCACAAATAATTATTGGGTAGATGAAGATGCTGGCTACACAAATCAAGATTATTACTATACAGTTGGAGCAGTTGATACCGGAGGAAATCTCGCCATAGACAATACAGAAGTTGCTACTAAATACATGATCACTTTGGAAGATAGATGGAATTTGATATCCCTTCCAGCTGAACCTTTAGACAATAATTTTATGGAAGTTTTCAAATCCATAATCGACGAGGATAATCCAACAAACTCCAAATTATTAAAAGCAGAACATTATTCAGCAAAAAATAACAAATGGAAGAGTTACTATTATGATAGGCCTTCACATTTTAATAGTTTAAAGAAAGTCGATCATAAAATGGGATTATGGTGTTATGTAGATGGCAATTCTGAATTAATAGTAACCGGTAAGATAAAGCAATCTACTGACATTGAGCTGTTTAATGACGGTAATTGGAACATGGTGGGTTTCCCTAGCTTCGATTCTGAAACGGTAGGTCAAATTAAATCTAGGGTTGGAGGTGGATCAGTGATAGCTGTAATAGAAGGAGAAGATTTGACCCAACCATATAACATTAGAGTACTTGATGATAGTGAAGTAATGTCACATGAAAATGGATATTTGATGAAAATAACTTCACCGGCAACATGGGATTTATCCAATACTATGCCAACTTTACAAGCCATGCCTTCTGACATATCTATATCTTCAGAAACCCCCTCTGAAGGTGAATCAATTACATTAACTGCTCCTATTTTCAATACTGGCGATACAGCGATGAATGATATACATGTAAGAGCTTACGTCACCTCTGAAAAGGAGTATATCGAAAATGTTACCATCCTAAATATACCGCCACATTCAAGGGAAAACATAACTATCGTATGGGATGATATACCTGCAGGAGAGCATACTATTCATGTTGAAGTTGATGATGATAACGATCCATCAAATGGGTATCTAAGTGGTTCTAAGAAGACGATAAAGGTCAACCATGCTCCAAAACCAAAATTAAACATTTATCGTAACTTGAATATCACACTAAAAATAACAGGAAGAAAAGACAATAAAGTAACGTGTGTAATATATGACAACGATTTAAAAATAAAAAGTTTAAATGTGACTAGGACTCCTGGGCAACCGAACAAGGTAACAGAATCTTTAAAGGTATATGAAGATCATAATTATACTATGGAATTGATTTACAATGCAACTCACAAGGGAGCTAATCCCACGTGGGTCACATTCGAATCAACTACCGATTCATTCGAAATAAAAGAAACATTCAAAACTAAAGACGGTTTTGATCAGAAAATATCATGCGATGTGGATGATGATTTGGACTCAGTACTTTCAGAGGACTGGTTGTACCATTTTTCAGCAGAAGGGAGTTACGATCCCGATGGAGAGATAGTGTCATATGAATGGGATTTCGGTGATGGAGAGAGTGAATATGGAAAGATAGTGCAGCATGAATATACATGTAGTGGTATTTATATTGTTAATCTGATGTTGATCGATGACCAACAAGCAATAGCATTCAAAAATATTTTACTATTCGTCCCATAGATAACTATCGGGGGATATATACGACCGAATCCAACCGCTAACATTATAAATCATATCCATGTTACTGCGATACAGAGGTGATAAGATGTTCGCGAAAGAACCGATAGATTTGGATAAAGTGTCGCCGGAGAACACCGACAAGGAGATACTGAGATTCGCACTGTGTGCAGAACTGGATGCCATCAACTTCTACGAGCAGATGGCGGATTACACGGATAACAACAAATTGAGACAGGTACTTTTAGAGGTGGCAAAAGAAGAGAAAGAGCACGTAGGCGAGTTCCAAGAGCTGCTCCTTCGATTGGACAAACAGCAGGTAAAAGAGATGGAGGAAGGAAAGGAGGAAGTAAGAGAGCTGATTGGAGATTAGATGGTTACCAGCCCATAGACAATTTACATTCTCGAGAGTCGATTAGCACATCATGGACGAGCCGAGACTATATCTACCGGGAGACCGAATTTATCCCGCCTTTCATGGTAAACAACATCGAAGCCGGTATTTTCCAGTTTTGACTTTAGGTCGATTAGCCGGCAGTCAACGATGTTGGGGGCAAAATTCTGTACCTTCTCGTAGATATCCTTTACGATAGAACCTCCGTGCTTGGATAAACTGATACCTACGAATTTACCGCTTTCTCTCATAACTCTCTTTATGTTCTCAAGAACTTTATCGAGATCTTCATCATTCATAATCTCGATCGTAAAACTAGAGAAAACACCGTGGAAATAGGAATCTCCAAAAGGCAGCTCTCTAGCATCAGCCAGTATAAGTTCGACACGATCCTCCAACCCCAGTTTCTCTAATTTTCTACCGGCTATATCCGTCATCCCTCTGGATATATCGACACCGTACAGGCTAACATTTTCTTTGAAATCTTCGGCAATGCTGATCAGTGCCTCCCCCGTGCCGTGACCTATGTCCAGATATCTCCCCCCCTCTTCGATATCCATCAACGATACCCCGATCCTGCGGTATTTTTCTTCGAATGGATTGGAGGCTACGTTGTAGACATTGCTCATCCTATCATAGTTCTCTTCGGTGTCTTTCATCTACTAATATATATACGGGGCAAGCTAAAAAAATTTTTACCCTGCATGATGTTCTATGCAAAACTCTTAATATAAGGCACATTTTCGAGACATTCACCCCTCATTAAGAGGGGAATATTGGTGGTAAAATGGCAAAAACGAACTTATCGGATGATAGGGATCTTACGGATGAGCAGAAGTTGTTCAAAGAGAGTTTACTGGATTGGGCAGATAGGAATCTGGATTTGGATAGAGTTATAAAGATCAATAGAGAAGGACATCCATATCCAAAGGATCTGATCAAGGGTCTAGCTGACCTTGGAGTGATAATGGGAACCGTTCCAGAGGAACAGGGCGGCATGGGCTTGACTTGGACGGATCAATCCATAATCTCCGAGACACTTGGATATATAGACCCCAGTATCGCTACGGCAGCTGGATTCATGGCAGTCGAGACGGGATGGGGATTCACCATCAACCGATATGCCCGTGAAGAGGTGAGGAAGGAGTACGTACAGCCGGCAATCAGAGGTGACAAATTCATAGGCATCGCTACCACGGAACCCGGTGGAGGCTCAGACGTCGCCAATTTCAAATGTACCGGAGAAAAAGATGGAGACGAATGGGTGCTCAACGGTGAGAAGACCTTCATAAGCGGTGTCGAAGAATGCAAAGAGATCGGTGGTGGATACTGGGTTAACGTCAGGACCGGAGAAAAGTTACCCGACGCACCCCACAAGAACATGACGGCTTTTTTCGTACCTATCGATTCCGAGGGTCTCACACCAACGGAACCCTACGACGACGCCGGTCGAGGGTCGATATCAACGGCAGGGTTCATCATGGAAGACGTGAGAGTCCCTGAGGAATACATGCTGGGAGAACAGGGCAAGGGATTCTACTACACCATGGAAGGATTCGACAACGCCAGGATCATGATAGGCGCTAGTTCCGTCGGCGTTACCAGGAGGATACTCGAAGAGGCTGCGGATTACATCAAGGAAAGGAAGACCTTCGGTTATCCCTTGGCACAGTACGAGGGGATACAGTTCCCGTTCGTCGAAAGATACATCGAGATGGAAGCCGGCGATCTCATGGTGAAGAAAACGGCGAAGATGCAGGATGTAAGGTACGACGAAGAAGGGTGGAAAGAAAAAACGGGTAAAGCCAAGACGTACAAACCCACCGAGATCGCAAAGTGGATATCCATGACCAAGTACAAACTCCCACATCTCGCCAAAGATACTGCGGACGATGCAATGCACTGGCTCGGTGCGGCCGGATACAGCTCTGAGTACATCTTCGAGACCGCTTGGAGAGGCGTGATGTCTTACTGCGTAGGCGCCGAGGGCGGTGCCAATATCCAAAAGATCGTCATCGGAAGGGAAACCCTTGGCAGTGATTACATACCATATAGGAAATAGGTGCAGGTGATCCCTTGAGGTTCGTAGTCTGTGTAAAACAGGTTCCCGATACAACCGAGGTGGAAGTGGACGAAGAAACTGGGACGATCATCCGAGAGGGTGTCCCCTCTGTTCTGAACGCTTTCGACGAGTTCGCTCTCAATCTGGCGGTTGAATTGAAAGAAAAATCGGATGAAGAAGTGGAGATAATCGCACTCAGCATGGGTCCACCCCAGGCACGGAAAGCACTCAACAAGTGCCTCGCTATAGGTGCTAACAAAGCGATCCTGCTCACGGACAGGGCCTTCGCCGGTGCCGACACATGGGCTACCGCGGTCACCCTCGCCAGAGCAGTAAAAAAGATGGGTGAAGTCGACGTTATATTCTCGGGACAGGAGGCATCCGATGGAAACACTGCACAGGTGGGTCCAGAAGTTTCAGCTCATCTGGGAATCCCACAGATCACCTTCGTATCCGAGGTCGAAGAATTAACTGATAAAAACATAATCACAAAAAAAGAGACGGACGAAGGATTTGTGAGGATGGGATGTTCTCTACCCGTTTTGATTGCGTGCATGCCGACACCCGGATTCGAGCCCAAGATACCCAATGTAAGGGACATAATGAAGGCTAAAAAGAAGCCCTACGAGGAATGGACCTACGACGACCTGGGAGGGGATAAGGAAGAGTACGGTCTAGAAGGGTCGGAGAGCGTAGTTATCAAGACTTACTCGCCTCCGCCCAAGGGAGAAGGCGTCATAATAGACGACGAGCCGGAGACCGCAGTTGAAAAACTCATCGATTTCATGGAAGACGAGGGGATAATATGATAGAGATAGACGAGGAGAAGTGTACGGGCTGTGAAAAGTGCGTCACCGTCTGTCCCGTAGATGCATTGTACATGGAAGGCGGCGTTGCAAAGCTTGAGGAAGGCGTATGCATTTCATGCGGTGCGTGTGTGGCCGCATGCCCCGTCGATGCCATAGAACCCGTGCTCAAGGCACAGAAGGCGGAATTCTCGGATTACGGCGGAGTTTGGGTCTTCGCCGAACAGCACGCGGGTGTGCTCAGGCCCACGGGTCCACAACTTTTAGGGAAGGGAAGAGAACTAGCTGATGAAATCGGTGAAGAATTGTGCGCAGTACTGTTGGGCAATGATATTGAAAAGCTAGCCGAAGAACTCATCCAGTACGGTGCTGAGAAAGTTTATGTGGTAGATGCACCGGTGTTCGAAAATTACACCACCGAAGCCTACACCACAGCACTCACAACACTCATATCAAAGCACAAGCCCAGTGTTTTCATCTACGGTGCAACACATCTGGGCCGGGACCTTGCACCGTCGGTGGCCGGGCATCTAGGTTTAGGACTTACGGCGGACTGCACGGGACTTTCGATAACGGAGGTAGAAGGTCAAAAAGTGCTCCTGCAGACCAGACCCGCATTCGGCGGCAACGTCATGGCGGACATCATCTGTCCGAACACGAGACCTCAGATGGCGACGGTCAGACCACACGTTATGCATCCTTTAGAGAGGGATGAAACAAGAGAAGGAGAGATCATCAAGGAGAATATCAAGGTCGACCCATCGGCTATAAAAACCGAGGTCCTCGAAGTCTTAGAGCCCGAGGAAACTGGAGAGATATCCGTGGAAGAAGCGGACATCGTGATCTCTGGTGGTCGTGGAGTCGGTGCCGAGGAGAACTTCGAGATACTGCGTGACCTCGCAAAAGTTCTCGGAGGGACCGTGGGATGCAGTCGCCCCATCGTAGAAGAAGACATCATGCC
This sequence comes from Thermoplasmata archaeon, assembly GCA_046484045.1. Taxonomy (GTDB): domain Archaea; phylum Thermoplasmatota; class Thermoplasmata; order Halarchaeoplasmatales; family Halarchaeoplasmataceae; genus CAZHUM01. The sequence continues at coordinate 5,863 of JAWOBZ010000009.1, forward strand.
AAAATCGAGACAGGTGGGCCAGAGCGGCAAGACCATATCGCCCAAGCTCTACATAGTCAGCGGGGTCTCGGGAGCTATTCAGCATCTGGTAGGGATCAAAAGCTCGGACAAGATAATCGCGATCAATAAGGACCCCGGTGCTCCGATCTTCGACGTAGCCGATTTCGGCATAGTGGGTGATCTGCACAAGATAATCCCGCTTCTCACCGAAAAGCTCAGAGAAAAAAAGTAGTACTCTAGGGATCAGAAATAGAAAAAAGATCCCCTGATAAAGAGCCATACAACGATAGATGCAGCCAGTAAGAGGATCGATATCTTAGCCCTTTTGTAGAATTTGGAAAGGTCCGCTTCAAAGTACTCGATGGTCAAGATTATACATAGGTGGATAGGAGAGATCAGGTAACCCAGCATGATGAATAGATATACCATGGCTATCGTCTGCACGTTAACCACGGGCAGCAGGGGTATCAAGACTGGAAGACCTATTCCAACGGCAGCGGGAAGGTGTCCCATGATCATCCCGATAAAGAGAGATGATATGATCACCACGGCGAGTATCGGTATGTATGATTGCAGTACATCGACGGCAGGTACCAGGGCCTCGCTCCTTTCTACGATACCTTTGAATAGCATGATACCGTAGGCAGCCATTAAAAGATTCACCGAGAAACCGTCTTTTAATAATAATGGCACCTTTCTCAGACTGTACTTCTTATGGTTCTGCAGTATCAGGAACATGACCGAAACTGCCAAGGAAATGAAAAATGGCACATTGAATGCAAGGTTAAGTCCAAGTGCTAGGAAGATAGGCGACAGCCACCATAGTATGGACAGGATATGCCGGCCGCGTTTTTTCTCTTGTCCCGAATTTACATTTTCTTCCTTCCTTATGTATCCCAACCCCCATATGGTGCCGATGACTATACTGGCGATGAAAATTGGCGAGTTGAACAGGGCTATCCTGTAGATATTCACACCGGAAAGCTTGGAGGTGATGATCAGACCCAAAGAGATAGGATAAACGGAGAACCAGATGTGGCGGAACCACCAGTTGATGAATGCTTTGTGAACGCCGTCCAGCCCCAGGGCGTCTCCCTCGTCCTGTATCATAGGGGCGGAAACGAGAGCACCGCCCGGCATGGGCATCAAGCCGAAGACAGCCGGTATCGACGCCACGATGACCCTCCTATCTTTGAATATACCCCGTAAAGATAAGATGAGGCGATCGACCTGTTCTGAATCGCGGTATATGTACCCCAAGTATCCGATCAAAACGATAGCGGCGACGAGCTCAAGGGTGTCGTACTCTATACTGATCTCAAAAAGCCACTGCAGACCTTCTAAATCAGGTTTTATGAATGCAAGCATGATCCCCGATGCGATCAAAATTGACAGACCGAAATCCACCTTCCTGTATATCAATACACCCAGAACCACGAAGGCGATGAGAACACCGATTAATTCAGTCATCTAGATCTTAGGCTTCCATAAGCGGGTGTATATAATAGTTTTTGACTTTTTACTATCTTCTATTCATCCAATCCTTTATCTCTTCATCGGTAAAGCAGGACTCAGGTGCCCCCTCTTCTTCACAACTTCCTTTGCTGTTTTCGCTGTTCATTAAAAAATAGGCCACTATCACAAAAACCAACAGCAGTAAAAAATAATAACTCAACAAAATGGAAAGTAGGATTCCAAGCAGTCCGATCCCCACCAGGATGGTTTTTTGCCGGGTTGTGAATCCTCTTCTCATATCTCTAAATAATACCTCACGTATATATAACTATAAAAGGGAAAATATTAAATCGAACTAATCAGTTTTTTATTCGCACATGGTTCAACAAACGGATTTGCTGTTGATAATTGGCTTACTGCTTTTTGCCGGCGGTCTTATGTACGGAGTTTACCTTTATTTCGAAAAGACCAAACCGTCCAGGATTAAACAGGCAAAACGAGACCGGGGATTGGACATCGAGGACGAAGCCTACAACTCGGTGATGAGCACCAAAAGCATAGCAAGTATAATGAAAAGGAACGGAGAGGACGTTACCAGTGCAGAGATAACAATAGAAAGAGCGGAGATGGCCTTGGAAGCAGGGAATTTCTCACGGGCAAAAAACCTTGCAGACGAAGCTAGGGACAAGCTAGATTCTGTTAGAGAAGAAGGGGTTATCTACTCAAGTACACCTGCTTCTTCGTCAACGAAGAGAGCTTACACCCTGGAGAGCTTACCTGACATATCCCCTGCCGAAGAAGACCTAGACGAAAAAACCCGTGAGTTGGAAGAACAGAAAGAAAGACTGGAGAGACTTCCAGATAATTACATGGAATCACAGTTCGAGATCGAAGTTGCCCGCGATATGGTGAAGAAAGAAGGTGATGAACAGGCCCGCCGACTGCTTGACATCGCAGAGAAAAAGTTTCAAGAAGGAGATTATACAACGGCACTCTCATACTCGATAAAGTGTAAGAAAAGTATCGACGAGGATCGTGCCGGCCTTTTAGCGGGGCAGACGATAGGTAAAAAGAAGAAAGAAACCATCGTGGAGGAAACTCCGGAATCAGGAACTTTAAGGAAGGAAACGGTGATAAAGGAGGAACGGTTGGATAAAACAAGGGGTGGATACTACTGCCAAGAATGTGGTAACCCCGTCAGTAGAGAAGATAAATTCTGTAACAAGTGCGGGGCCAAGGTAGAGATAGTTGAAACATGCCCCCAGTGCGGCGTAGAGATAGATCCGGATGACAATTTCTGTTCTTTATGCGGATATGAAGTTAAGACTACTATGTTCGAATGCCCGGAATGTGGAAAAGAGCTCGAAGGCGATGTCAAATTCTGTCCTAACTGCGGTGTGGAATTCGAAGATTAAAAATATATCACACTAGATCTGGTTTTTCATCTATAAGTCCCTCTTCTACAAGATAATCTACTATCCTGCATATCTCCTCCGGCGATAGGTTTTCCACCCTGTATTTCTGGAAGGGACAATCTTTTATCTCTATATCGAAACCGTTCTTCAGGGCGTTTTTAATCATCTTACGGCGGTAGTTGAAGAGTTCCCTAACTACAGCGCTGAATGCTTCGGGATAATGTAAGTCAAAGTCGGGCTCGGTGGGGATCAATTCAACAACCTCCGCGTCTACGTTAGGGGGCGGGTAAAAGCAGTGTCTTGGCACTGTGAACAACCGCTGGACCTTCGCCTTCGTGGACACCATCACGGAAAGTCTCGAGTAGTTTTCCTCCCCCATCTTTGCAACGAGCCTTTCAGCGTACTCTTTTTGATACATCAAAATCGCACAATCAAAATCGTATTCTAATAGTTTAAAAGTTAGGGGGGAAGAGATGTTGAAAGGTATGTTGGATACGATCTTGTTAAAAGGTGGCAGATCAGAGAGTTCGACATCCAAGATATCCGCCTGGATGATCTCTACATCATCGGAACCGTACCTCCCCTCTAGATATCCGTAAAGGACTTCGTCTTTCTCCACCAATATCGCTTCCCCGACCCTCTCTACTATCTCCTCGGTCAGAGTTCCTATGCCAGGCCCGATCTCCAGAACGGTATCGTTTTCGTCCAGATCGGCGGCCTTTACCTGCTTTTCAGCAATGTTTACATCGCTCAAAAAATTCTGCCCCATCTTCTTGGAGGGCCTTATACCGAGTTCTATCAACTTATTTTTTATCGAACCGACCATGGTTTTAGACTCCCTTTGTAAGCGGTTTATTGTCTTTGATCAAGATACTTGAATTCGATGATGACGGTAGAATATTAAATAACCCGATGCTCGTTCACTTTGTTGATCTCTGGGATATGGTAAGTGAATAAGGTATCAATCTACAGTAATATTTTCCATCACAACTACGTCTCTCACCGCTTTCATACCCTCAAAGGGGAGAACGATCCGTCCTTCAGCATCGGTATCGAACAGCCGGGGCTCTATCTCTTCAGCAGGGGTGACCAGTACGTGTTTCATCATCCCCGTCTTGGTATTCACGACGAAGTTGTCGATCATGCCGAGTATCTGCCCATCGTTTGTCATCACGGTTTTTCCACGCAGTTCTGTAACGAACATTTTCATATTCTTTTCCTCCTTATAGAGTTTGCATTTTTACTACCGGTATATCCCAACCCCATTATAATCTTTCTTCTTACGGAATGTCCTTTCTAGGTCTTTTTCCATCTCATCGTAGATGTTCAATATCTCATCATCCACAGAGGGGTTGACGGATTCCAAAGCGTCCTCGAAGTGTTTCATGCCCACCTTTTTAGCGTTCTCTCTGAGTGCAGACAGCCCCGCCTCTCTGCATACGGACTGGATATCCGCTCCGACGAAGGAGTCTGTCTCCTTTGCTAAACGATCTAGGTCTACATCCTTTTTCAACGGCATCTTCTTGGTGTGTACTTTGAATATCTCCTTTCTAGCATCTTCGTCGGGAACGCCTATCATGATCATCTGATCGAATCGCCCCGCCCTCAAAAGAGCGGGATCCACTCTGTCCGGTCTGTTGGTAGCCCCCAGGACGACTATACCGGTGTTCAACTCGACACCATCCAAGCTGGTTAGGAGTTGATTGACGATCCTAGAGGTCACTCCCTCGTCTTCACTGAGACTTCTTTCGGGTGCGAGGGCGTCAAGTTCGTCCAGGAAAACTATCGTCGGTGCCGCCTGACGTGCTTTTTTGAATATCTCTCTTACGGCCTTCTCGCTGTCGCCCACCCATTTGGAAAGTATCTCGGGTCCCTTGACCGAGATGAAATTAGCTTGAGATTCGTTCGCTATGGCTTTAGCCAGGAGTGTTTTTCCAGTACCTGGCGGTCCGTATAAAAGGATCCCCTTCGGCGGCGCGATGCCCATCTTTTCGTAGGAGTGGGGGTCCGCGATGGGTCTCTCAACGGATTCCATGAGTTTATCTTTGACGTCCTCTAGACCTCCGACGTCCTCCCACGACAGCTCTGGTATCTCCACCAGTATCTCCCTCAGACTACTGGGTTCTATCTCCCTCAATGCCTTCATGAAGTCGTCTTCGTTTACCTCCATCTTTTCGATAATCTCACGGGGTATGGGGCGATCCAATTCTATCTCGGGTATGTACCGTCTGAGTGCTCTCATGGCCGCTTCCTTCGCTAGAGATTCTAAATCGGCGCCTGCGAACCCGTGGGTCATGGAGGCCAGTTCATCCAGGTCGACGTCCTCCGCAATCGGAACCCCCCTGGTGTGTATCTGAAGTATCTCCTTCCTTCCGTCTCTATCGGGCAGCCCTATCTCGATCTCTCTGTCGAACCTACCGGGCCTTCTCAAAGCTCCGTCGATGGCATCCACTCTGTTCGTCGCGGCTATCACGATGGTTTCCCCTCTCTGTGACAGCCCGTCCATAAGGGTGAGCAGTTGTGCTACGACCCTCCTTTCGACCTCTCCTTTGACATCGTCCCTTTTGGGTGCTATGGAATCCAATTCATCTATGAAGACTATAGAGGGGGATTGTTCCTCGGCTTCTTCGAATTTTTCTCTGAGTTTTCCTTCGCTCTGGCCGTAGTACTTTGACATGATCTCGGGGCCCTGCACCGAGAAGAAGCTCGCCCCGGATTCGTTCGCCACCGCCTTTGCGATCCACGTTTTACCCGTGCCCGGCGGGCCGTGTAGCAATACACCCTTTGGCGGTTCTATACCCAATCTCTCGAAAAGGTCCGGGTGTTTGAGAGGCAGTTCGATCATCTCCCTGACCCTCTGTAGCTGCTCATCCAAGCCTCCTACGTCCTCGTAGGTCACCGTTGTAGCTCCGAGGGCTTCGTATTCGCTCACCGGCTCGTCTTTTACGGTCAGCTCGGTATACTCGGTGACGATCACCGGTTCCAAGGGGCTCGTCGCGATGATTATGAACGGGATGTTTCCACCCATGAGCGAGATGCCGGGTATAACGATGGCATCCTTGGACATAACCGGTCGATTCAACAATCTTTTCTTTATGTGGGCGTCGAATCTTTCACCGAACTTGATGGTATTTTCATCTTCTATAGCCGGTGCGATAACGATCTTTTTTGCGGGCTTTGGCTCGACTTTGACCACTTCCACCTTATCCCCCACCGAGACCTTGGCGTTCTTTCTCACCAAACCGTCTATACAGATCAATCCCTTTCCCTCGTCTTCAGAAGATATACCAAAAACGGTAGCTACTGTTTCTCTCTCGCCCATTATCTTGATCGTGTCTCCGCTCTCCACACCCAATTTCAGTCTCGTTTTAGGCCCCAATCTTGCTCGATTGCGACCCACGTCCTCCTGAGGTGCTTCCTTTACTTTGAGAAGTACTTTGTCAGACATTATAATCCGCTTATAAGAGATGGTACTTATTTATTAAATATTTGTTGACGGGAAAAGATGAATAAACTCAGTTAGTACTTTCAGATTCTTCGCCGATAAGAACTCTCTCCACGACTCTCTCCGTGTGCCCGTTCACGTCTTCCATAGATATGGTGAAGTCGTAGGGGTTCGTCCTTGCTGTCAGGTTTAATCTGTACTCGTAGCGGTGATCCCCGACCCTTTCCATATCGTATTCACTACCCTGAAATTCGAGCATGACGCTCTCTTCCTTTACACCTACGTTGTCAGTCACTTTGGCTGAAATGTTGATGTAGTACGACTGTGAATTGTTCAACTCTACATCGTCCAGATGTACCCATCCGTCCTGTGTTTCTATCCAGATGTCCAGATCGTTTAGGTCCGGATCCGTAAAATCGTTGAACGGTGGATTTATCAAAATCAGCCAGAATGCCAGCCAAGTGAAAAAGAACATGAAAGCATTTGTAGCGTACTCTTTCTTGCCGAAATCGGAAGTATCTATGCCCAGAGTGTTGAAAAGAGGGAATATGACGAGTAGACCGAATATGCCAACCATGAAGCCGAAGGTCCAGTCCATGGTCAGTTTGAATACCTGTGTAGCGATCAAAGAGAAAATCGGAGCCACGGCGATGGATATCAGAACGGTTTTACCCTTCTTGATCTCATCCTTCATGTACTCTACTCTATCGAACTCTGGGAATTCGAAGTCTGGCTCCTCTTCTTCCTTCTTCTTACGCTTGGACATCTAGCGCTCTTTAGTTAGGGTGGACTTTATAAAGTTTCTTATCTGCAGCCTCGAAATGAAAAGTCCATGATAAAATTATTTAAAGGATGTGGCCTTTTGTAATATGTGGTAAAAGTGGATAACGAAAAAATCAAAGTGTCATGTAGAAAAGCGGTTTACGATAAAAAAGTTCTTGGAGGAAAAAGATGAGAATAGCTATTCCCACCGATGGTCAGCAGGGTATGGAAGACAGCATAAGTAATCACTTCGGCAGGTGTCCCACTTTTACTATATACGATACCGATACGAAGGAAGTAGAAGTGATACTCAACACCAGCGAACACATGGGAGGAAGCGGTAAACCGCCGGAATTACTCTCTCAACAACATATCGATGTAATGATAACCTCTAACTTGGGAAGAAGAGCGGTCACTATGTTCAAAGAATTCGGTATACAAGTCTACTGCGGTGCAAGGGGCACAGCAAAGGATGCCGTCGAATCATGGAGAAGAGGTGAACTCGCCGCAGCCGATGAAAATAATGTGTGTGAAGAAGGGCATTAAGGATCATAAAGAGCTGAGGACTTCTGATATCTCCGAACGGAACTCGTCCAGCGTACCCTCGTTAACTATCATCTTGTCAGCTTTCGCTATCACTCTTCCCAGGCCCCACTCCAACTCTCTGTTATCACGATCTTGAAATTGTTTCCATGTTTGGGGTGCGTCTTCCCTACCTCTTTCCTTCAATCTGTCAAATCTTGTTTTTGGTGAAGCGTGAACTGCGATTATTATCACGTCCTCCCCGATCATCCGTCTGAACATCTTTACCTCTGCCAAACTCCGGACACCGTCTATGACCATCTCACCGCCCTCTATTTTTTCACAGGTTCTCTCAGCCCAGATCTCTTCGCCGCGTACACCCCTTTCCCTATCGGCAAATCCCCCTATGCCAGAATCCGTTTTCTCTATCTCGTTTTTCTTTGCATACACTCTAACAACGTCTCCCATCCTAACGATGTTGTACCCCTCCTCGGAAGCGATCTTAAGGAATTCTTCCTTTCCGCTTCCCGGCATCCCTGTAAGAAGTATGACGGTCATTTTCTCACTCAGTATGAGTACTCTCTCCAGTCCAGGCCCACTGTCCTGCTCCTCAGCTTGACGATCGTGGGTATCTTTCTTTTATGGGCGTTCCTTTCCACCGTTCTCTTGATGTTTTTCACTTCGTCCAGGGTCAATCCGCTTTTTTCAACAATATCTTCCACTGGATTTAGTCCTTCGATACCCTTGAGAACAACATCCAAGGTCTCGTAAGAATATCCAAGCTCTTCCTCGTCGGTCTGCCCTTTCCAGAGGCCGGCCCTCGGTGTCTTATCGAGAAATCTTTCCGGCACTCCGATGCTTTTCGCCATCTCTTTGAGGTCACTTTTGAAAACGTCTCCGATCGGTAGAAAATCAGCGGCACAGTCACCGTACTTGGTGGTGTATCCCAAAAGGACCTCGCTCTTGTTGCTGCATCCCACGACCAACTTTTTTTCCACGTTGGCGAAGTAATACCAGATACACATACGCACCCTTGCCTTTAGATTTGCATAGGGTATCCTTTTGTCCTCGTCCACTGGAAAAGAGTCTAAAATACCGTCGATGGGCACTTCATCCCATTCCACACCCCATTCGTCAACAAGCCATCTCGCATCATCCATATCGACATCGGGTGTGGCATCCTCTGGCATTATGATGCAGTGCACTTTCTCCTTGTCCAGAGCATCTATGCAGAGTTTTAGGACCGTAGAAGAGTCCAATCCTCCACTGAGCCCCATGACCACTCCGTTGGAGCCCGTTTTCTCTACTTTATCCTTGATGAACTCGTGTATAACAGTGATATCATCGTCGAGTGATCCATCGTTTCGACTCATAAACGGTGATTATTCTAAGATGTTATTATCTTTACGGTTTTCTACTCCCGGCCCACAATCAATTTATCCCTGTCAGGCCAGTTCTCAACTTTCTGTATGATGATCATGTTCTCACGCACCCTTACGTACACTTCGTCACCGATTTCGAAACCCGCTGCGTGCAGTTCATCTTCGTTCAAGCTCAGATGTGCGTTGTGGTATTCCCCGTCCTTGCCCATACTTCCGCTCGGGCTGAGTTTTTTCTTCCTGACCATCTTATTTAGCTCTTGGAGATTATATCCTCACGAATAATTTTATATTATATATATTTTCATACTTTATATCGTATTGTAATGAAATGAACCTTCACTTTCACCTCCCCCCCATGGTAAATGTTAATAACCCCTACAGCTATCTTCATAGTCCCCGGAGATATCAAAGATGAAGGAGTATTCAGATACGGAAATAAAGCAGAATTTCAAGGAGTTCTTGGACGATAATTATTCGTCGGTTTTGTTGAGCACGGCGGATAAATATCCCGACGAACGCTCGATATATGTTAAATACAACGACATGGTAGTGTATTTCGGTGACGAGTTCCCCGCTTACGTACTAGAAAAACCCTCTAAGTGTTTGAGGCTCGCAGAAGAAGCAGCGTTGGATATATTGGGTTCTTCATATGACGACGTACATATCCATATCAGAGTCCGTAAACTACCCCCTGCGAGAAATAAAGGTATCAGAGAACTCAGGGCGGGAGACCTTACGAATTTTATCGCTGTGGACGGACTGGTGAGAAAGGCAACCGAGGTAAGGCCCAGATTGACGAAGGCGGTTTTCCAGTGCGTGAGATGTAATGCAAAAGTTGAAGTGGAGCAGGTGAGCAGTACGATCGAAGAACCCATAGAGTGCAGCGGATGTGGAAAATCATCGAATAAAACCAATTTTATGCTTTTATTGGAGGAGTCCGAATTCCAAAATTATCAAAATCTAGAGATACAGGAATCTCCAGAAGGACTGAGAGGCGGCGACCAGCCGCAGAGATTGAAAGGTTGGATCGAGGAAGACCTCGTTGGGGAAGTATCTCCAGGTGACAGGATCACTCTGAACGGTATATTGGACGGCGATCCGAAATCGAGCAAGGGAGGCGCTAAATCCAGAACCTACGATATATTCATGAGAGTGAACAGTATCGATATAAAAGAGTATGAGTACGAAGACATCAAGCTATCCGAGGAGGATAAGGAGGCAATAAAGAAGGCTTCAGAAGATCCGAAGATATTCCAGAAAATAGTGGATTCCATATCTCGAAGTATACAGGGGCTCAGGGTTGAGAAAACCGGTCTCGCCCTCCAACTCTTCGGAGGAGTTAGAAAAAAGATGCCTGATCAGAGGATCCGGGGCGATATCCACATCTTGTTGGTAGGAGACCCAGGAACAGCAAAATCACAGCTGCTTCGGTATATCTCCGACCTTTCACCAAGAGGCATGTACGCCTCAGGTAAAGGCTCCACAGGCGCCGGCCTCACGGCAGCGGCTATAAGAGAGGAGATCATGGGGGAGAGCAAATGGACCCTGGAAGCCGGAACTTTAGTTCTAGCGGATAAAGGGATCGCCGCTATCGACGAGTTGGACAAGATGAGAGAGGAGGATAGAAGTTCCATGCACGAAGCCATGGAACAGCAGAGCATATCCGTTGCAAAGGCTGGGATAAATGCTAGGTTGAATTCAAGGTGTGCCATCCTGGGCGCGGCCAATCCTCAATACGGTCGTTTCGAGGAGCACCAAAACATATCCCAACAGATCAAGCTCCCGGCTCCGTTGATATCCCGGTTCGATCTTATCTTTGCCCTATTAGACAAACCGAATAAAGAGAAGGACAGGAATATCGCAGACCACATATTGAGGGTGCACCACGAGGGTGAAAAACTGATGAACGACGAGGACTACGAAATGGATGAGAGGTTGAAGGCGCCCCTTGAAAAAGAATTCCTCAGGAAGTACATCGCTTACGCGAAAAAGATAAATCCTGAGATGACGGCTGAGAGCATCTCGAAACTGCAGAATTTCTATATAGATATACGTCAGGAGGGCGTGGACACGAATACCATACCGATCACGGCAAGACAGCTCGAATCTCTGGTAAGAATGGCAGAAGCCAGTGCGAGGGCGCATTTGAGAGATACCGTCACTGCGGAGGATTCTGAGAGGGCTATCCGGGTCACGAAGTATTTCCTCAATCAGGTCGCTTCTACCGAAGGCGGTTTCGATATCGATATGGTAGCAGCAGAGGTCTCCCATTCCGAACGTACGATCTTGCACGAGCTGAGGGATATAATCAGAGATTTGGACCAAGTGCACGAAGGCGGCGTACCCGTAGAAGATATTAAAAAGGAAGCGAGCGATAAAGGTATATCAGGAGAACAAGTAAATAAAGAGCTCAAGCGGATGAAGAGAGAAGGGATGCTGTACAATCCCAAAGAGGGCCGCTTTAAGTTCGCCTGAAAGGAAGATCCCATGGTCATCAGATACCGAATATACGAACAAGGTGAAGAGGTCTTACTGGCCGCCTGTGATTCAGAACTTTTAGGTAAAACGTTGGAGGACGGAGAGATACACATGGTCGTCAAGGAATCGTTTTACGGTGGAGAGAGCATCGAACCCCATGAATTGGCTGAGAACTTCGACAGGACCACCATCGCCAATCTTGTGGGTGAGGAGACGGTGAAAACCGCCTTGGAAAAGGGATTCGGATGGAAGGAGGACGTTCTGTATATAAATGAGGTACCGCATCTTCAAATAGTTCGTATGTAGTGTGTTTTTATTATGTTCTGCGTCGAGTGTGGTAAGGAACCTGATGAGCTGTACGATGGCATGTGTGCAGAATGCTATAAAATAGATAAACTTCATGCGGATATAACCGACAAGATAGATATAGACGTCTGCGGTACATGCGGAGCGGTGAAGAAAGGGAACCGATGGATAGAACATGCCGACATCTACACGATAATCCTGGACCGAATCGATAGTTCCATCGAAACATCTCCTGACGTGGAGAAATATTCTTTCAAAACGGATTTCCGAGAGCAGGATCCCCTGCATATAGAAGCTACTGTTCAAGTAGAACTTTTTGCCAAGGGTCTTTCAAGAAAAGTCGATCTGAATACACTCGTACTACTGAGAAAAGATCAATGCAAGACCTGCAGCAGGATCCACGGCAACTATTACGAGGCGATCCTACAGGTGAGACCATCCACCGATAAGATGACCACAGAACAGAAAGAACAGGTCAAGAAAAAGGTAAGCGACGAGATCGAAGTAAAAAGGTCTGATGAGAGGAACATATTCGTCACATCTGAGGAGGAGAAACACGGCGGCTTGGATTTCTACATCAGTGACAACGGAGTAACGAAGAGATTAGCTAAGAAGCTATCGAACCTCTTTGGAGGCCATGTGACTACTTCCGCCAAGCTGGCCGGAAGAGAGGACGGCAAGAACATATACAAAGTTACATATTCCGTTCGTTTACCTCCCTACGAGACGGGTGATTTTTTGGTGAAAGATGATAAACTTTATCGGGTACAGGAGGTGAGGACCAGCGGAGGATACGTCGTGCTCGTCGATATGGACACTCGCAAAAAGGTAAGTGTGAAGGAAAGGGATATGGACGAGTTCAACTTACTGGAGGGAGATGAGTTGGTGAAGAAAGCTGTAGTCGTTTCGCAAACCGAAGACGAGATAAAAATACTAGATCCGGATAACTATCAAACCGTCACCCTGATAAAACCCGATGATATCGAAGCGTCTAAAGACGAAGTAGATATAGTGAAAGTGAAAGGAAAGATACACATCGTAACTTGACCCCTAATATGCCCCCTTAAAAAAATTTATACGTGATGAAACGCTTTAAACGGCAGATCCTATGGAAAATGAAGATAAACCCTTACTTTACACCACCTGGTTCGGAACCTTCTTGATTCAAGATGGCAACGTGATAGATGCCAGACTGTTCCCCAAAGATGCGGATGAGATTGCGGAAAGAAGAGGGAAATTAAAGAGGGGTGAAACCCTCTCTGAAGAAAGGGAGATAGTGAGATCGTTACCGGGCAACGTCATGGTTTACTCGAAAAGACTCTCTGAGTTTGGAGGTGTCACTGGAGATGCTGATGTTCAGATCCAACCCGAGGATTACTCTTACGATATGTCATTACTGCAGAAGGCACTGCGGATAGAGGGTGAAAAAGAGCTGAAAGAACCCCAAGATCCTGGAAGAGATATCGGCAAAGCCATGGAGACGATACAAGACCTGAATGAGACCATCAATATACTCATGGAAAGGCTCAGGGATTGGTCGTCGGTACACTACCAGGAACTGCATGATGTGTTGAGCGATGAAGAACTTTTAGAGATGTTTGAGAGAGGGGTAGTTCCCAAGGATAAAGGTATCGAACTGATGGGACCTCAGATCACAGAAGAGGAGAAGCAGAACTACAGCAGATTTTCCGAGACGATTTTACAGCAGAGGTCTTTCAGAGAAGAGCTCAGTGAGTATGTAGAAAGGAACATGAACATCTATGCACCTAACCTTACCGCTTTAACGGGTCCTAAGTTGGGTGCTGAATTGATAGCACAAGCCGGTTCTTTGAAAAAACTCGCATTCATGCCCGCCAGCACCGTACAGGTTTTGGGTGCTGAGAAGTCGCTTTTCAAGCATCTAGAAAAGGGCACCCCACCACCGAAACACGGCTACATTCTACAACACCCCTACGTACACCGCTCGAGTAAAGAAAACCGTGGTAAGATAGCCAGGACATTTGCAAACAAGATAGTTATCGCAGCTAGGATAGATTATTTCGGTGAAAGGGATGTCGGGGATGAATTGAAGCAAGAGCTGGAACATAAGATCGAAGAGATCAAGAAAAAATAAAAATCGGGAATGGTGTTCATTTAAGCGGGTTTTCAGTTCTATTGGTAGATTCGACTCCTGCTTCTATTTTATTATATACCGGGATGCCGTAAGGCGACTTGTATCTTCCTATATCTCCCTCTTCAGAAGCCGGGGATTTCCAAGGCCAGATCCTTGTGACATGTTCAACCTGGATGTAGACTTCTTTGAGTCGTATCTTCGTCCAATCGATGAAACCGAACTTCGCATCGCTCTCTATCTTGTCCTTGAAATCCTGTGCACTGCTCTCTTCACTTATCTCTCCCCAATCGATATCCATGGAAGAACCCTGGAACACATCTCTTAGAACAATAGTGTTTTCGTCCAGGTCTGTGAGAGTACCAACGAACGCAAGTCCGTCATCCATAACCACAAGGATACCTTTCTCTATCAGCGCCTTTAATTTTTTCTCTAACAGTGTGTCTAACATTTTTCTCACCTTCATTGTTAGTATAATATATATCGAAAGCAGTAAAAATACTTTTTTATTTTTTTCTTTATTGTTCTTCGTTCAAGGCGGACTCTGCAGTCAACCTTATAGATCTGATCTTCCCTTCCAATATGTTCACCCTGGATCGGAGTTCGGAGTTCTCCTTTTTCAGTTCGTCGAACCTCTTTCTAAGAAGATCGTTGGGTCCCGAGGTTATGTGTTCGTTCTCTTTACTGGACACGTCTATATCTTGGACATCGGATCCTTTAACGAGATAAGCTAACTTTATCTGTATGTCTACTGTGTTATCGAGCTGCACGTCGTAGTAAACGGATCTACCCCCTCTATCCAGTAGGTTTTTATGCAGTTCAAGGTCTCCAGTCACCATCACGTCGCCCTCTTCCATCTTATCCACCAATTCGAAATCCAAGATCCCTTTGTGTTTTTGATCTACGTCCAAAAAACCGTGTTTTGTATGGAAATCTTTGATCTCTTTTGAAACGTGTGATGGCAGATTTTCATCCAATATGATCCTCATGGATAGCCATTGCCAAGAGGGTTATTAAATTTTATCGAAAGGGAAATTAATAATTATCATGAACGGTTTATGTAAAAAAGAGCAACATGAGTTTCCTGTGGAAGGCGAAGGACGAGATTTACCTAACCGTGGGCATAATACTTTTGATAATAGGTGCTCTTTTCGACCTCGTTTCTATCTTGATCATGCTGGAGGATATTGAGATCGGAGCCGTAGCACTCTTTATCTTCACACTGATTTTTGTTCTCCCAGCCCTAGTTTTGATAAGGCATGGTTTAAACGTAAGAGAAAAGCAGGATAAGTTGGAGAAATTAAAGGTTTACTTGGAGAGGAACAAGAGGATCAGAGTTTCTCGTCTAGCTCAAGTTATCAGCGAAAATGAACTTGATACAGTATCCCTGCTTGAGGAGGCCATGGATAAGGATCTCTTCCAAGGCACATACGATGAGGAAGATGGAGAACAGTACTTCGTTTTCACTGATTACAGCTACGAAAATACTTATGAATAGATGGTTTAACCACAAGTTTAATATTACTCATACTTACTTTGATAATTAAAATAAAATGAGGGTTATCTATGAAATTAATAAAAAAATCCCTGGTATTTACCCTGACAACGCTCCTGTTCTTAAGTATGTTCATACCTATGAGCGGGGCAGAGCAGGCGGAAAAGCCAGGATGGGAAGTCGGTCAAAAGTGGTCTATGGGTGCTGAACAGAGCATGGATACGAAACTCTCCTCTTCATCCACCATGGATGGATTTATGGGTATGGGCGGAACGGTAGAGAGTTACAATCTGGATATAGAGGGCGAGATGGGATTTTACCAGATATACGAAATAACTGACGCCGACGAAGATCAATACACTATGGATATAACCGGCGGTGGAGGCATACACATAGAAGGCAGTTTCTCCGTAACCGGTCAATTCCCGAAAGAAGGCAACTACACGATCGATGGAGAGGGTTACGATTCCTGGCAAGACGATATACCCACTGAAAAGATGACCATGAAAGGCAGCGGTAATTTCCATTTGACACTAAGTATCGATGGTACGGCACATTTCACCAAAGATACGAACGCATTGAAGGATATCGACTTAGAAGTGAGTATGAAGATGAAGGGCAAGTTCGAAGGAAAAAATCTACCGTTAGGGTCGGACACAAGTGTATCCTACTCCACAACTTACGAAAACGGTAGCTATAAACCAGTAGTCGAGGGTTATGCGGTCTATGGTTATGAAGATCTAGATATGGATATCAATGGAGATATCTCAGCATCTATACTGGCGAGTTTCAATCCCGCTTTGGATATCTTCAACTTCCCGATCTACAGCGGGAAAACCTGGGATATTGATTCCAACGTAACAATGTCGGGGAACTATGAAGGCAGCATCGATGCAAACGGCCTGCCCGATGAATTCAAAGAACTTATGGATGCCGAAGACGTCTCTTTCCCCATGACTTTGGAAGACATGGATACGGATTCAGAATATATGAAAGATGGAGAGATACAGGAGCACACCGAGGAGATATCTTACAAGGGTGAGTGCACGGGTACGGAAGAGCTCGAACTAGGCGATCAGACGATGACAGTCTATCTTCTCTCTTACTCTGAGGACTCAAACGAATACGAATATCCCTACGAATACGATTATGATTTCGGTGGATCTTACGGGGCAGACATGGTCTTGAAATACTCCCCAGAGGAAGAATTTTTTGTATCTAACGGAGCTCCTGAAGGTTTTGATGATGAGATGGGGATGGCAGGTAGCTTCATCCAAGCGGATTCCATGCAGATGGAGCCTGTCAGTGTAGAAGAGGCGGAAGAATCTATGAAATCACTTCAAAGCATGCCTGCAGATAAGGAGAGCAGCGGTTCGATGGACCTGTTCGCTCCACCGATGATCTATTTGGTGATCGGATTGATAGCCGCCGTCGTGTTGGTGGTACTCTTTGTAGGAATGAGAGCGAGGGGCAAGAGCGATCACGTTTATCCCCCGGGCGAATCATATACTGAGCAAGGGGATCGAGGGACTCCACCCCCGCCTCAGCAGTCATACGCTCAACAGCCCTATGGTGGCTCAGAGGTACAAGAACCTATCAGTCGTCCTGAGCACGATGACGGCATGCTTCACCCCGAAGATAGAGAATTCTAACACCCTTCCTTTACTTTTTTCGTGATAAATAGTAAATAGTTGTATCATTATCGTCTAGCGATAATATGGTTGTTAAAGTAGATGAAGACGCATGTATAGCCTGCGGCCTATGTGCCCAGACCTGCCCGGTCGGTGCCTTTGAAGTAACAGATGTAGCAGAAGTCGATCCCAACGTTTGCGAGGATATTGGAGACTGCGTGGAAGTATGTCCTGTGGATGCGTTATCTTTATAAGAACGTAATTTCAGGATAAATATTTTATATATCTTCCTTTTCAATACCCCTGTGATATCATGGTTGTAAACGTAGATGAAGATACATGTATAGCCTGCGGGCAGTGTGAACCGGAGTGTCCGGTTGAAGCGATAACGATAGAAGACGTTGCTGTAATTGATGAGGATCTTTGCATCGATTGTGGCAACTGTGTGGACGTATGTCCCGTGGATGCAATGAGCCTATAGACAAAGTATAGGGTTCTTTATTTTTTATAAAAATCTCTTCCCTCGAATTTCTTTATAATCACTTCACTTTCTCTCAACATCTCCTGTGCGAGATCATCTGGATATCCTTCTTTGTAAACGATTTTTTTGATGTCTGCATTGATCAAGATCTTGACACAAAGCACACATGGGTGATGGGTTGTGTATATTTCACCGTCCTTAACACTCGCTCCGAAAACTGCTGCTTGGATAACAGCGTTTTGTTCCGCGTGAACTCCTCTGCAAAGCTCATGTCTTGTTCCCGGTTTCACCTTCATCTTCTCACGTCTGCATCCCACTTCAGCACAGTGAGGTGAGTTCTTTGGAGCACCGTTGTATCCCGTGCTTATTACCTGTTTTTCCTTTACGATAACAGCGCCGACCTTTCTCCTCAAACATGTCGAGCGCTCCGCTGCCAGCTCTGCCATAGCCATAAAGTATTCGTCCACGTTGGGTCTGTCTACTTCCATCTCCATGTACAACGAACACTCACATATCATTTTTTCGTATTGAAAATTATGGATTTAAATAATTAATAAGAAGGTTTATAAATTATGACTCGATAAGATATATCTCTTTAGATGATAACGGTTGAAGTCTAATAGTGCCTTCTGGAGGGCAAAAAAATGTCAGAGATAAATGTAGAAAATATCGTAGCGTCTGCTACCATCGGGAAAAAGTTCGACCTGGACGAAGTTCACAATGTACTCGATGGATCTGAGTACGATCCAGAAAAATTTCGAGGCGTGATATATCGTGTAAGAGTGAACGATCTGAGAACATCTGTTTTGATCTTCAGGAGTGGAAAGATGGTCTGCACTGGTGCAACCGTTGAACAAGAGATATACGATACCATCGAGTACCTGATGGGGTATCTCGAAGAAAACGGTTTGGAAGTACTGGATATACCGGAAGTCAACGTTCAAAATATCGTGGCTACGACCGATATGAAACACACTCTTAATTTGAACTCCGTCGCTATAACCCTTGGACTTGAGCGTATCGAATACGAGCCCGAGCAGTTCCCAGGACTCGTGTATAGGATGGACGAACCCAAGTTGGTAATGCTGTTTTTCGGCTCTGGAAAAGTGGTCTGTACCGGTGGAAAAACATTGGAAGACATAAAGATAGGCATAGAAAAGGTATCCAAAGAGCTGATAAAGACGGGATTTCTACCAGAGGAAAACAATTAATAGTACATTTTCATCAAAAAAATCGTAGGTTTCAATATGGAAGATTTAAAGAAGGAATTATTTCTGTTCGGAAAAGACATACTCATCGCCTTCATAATCATCGGTATCATTTTAAGCGCTCTCTTCACGTACAGCGGAAGGTGGCCGCCGATGGTGGTGATAGAATCATCCAGCATGAGCCATTCGGAAGAAAGCCAAATCGGTCTCATAGATACTGGAGATATAGTCATAGTTAGAACATCGGACAGAGACGATATCGTTACTTACCTCGAAGGTAGAGCCGATGGTTACAGCAAGTACGGCCAGTACGGCGACGTGATCATATACAGACCCATGGGCAGTATCAGCAAGACGCCGATCATCCACAGGCCGGTGATGTACCTTGAATTGAACGAATCAGGTCGTTCCTTCGATATACCCGCACTCGGAGATCTGGAATATGGTGAGGACTGGGCCTGCAACCTGGGAGAACATTATAGAAGTATCAACGGAACCGTTACCATATATGATTACGGATTCAGGGAAGCTCAGGTACGCATCAATCTAGGTCAGCTGATTTTATCAGGTTACAATCATTCGGGTTACATAACCATGGGAGACAACAACGTCTCTCCACAAAGCGGGGGTCACTACGACCAGGGTTACGGTATCTGTCCCGCCCCCATAAAGGACGAATGGGTGGAAGGGAAGGCTAGAGGTGAACTTCCGTGGTTCGGCATAATGAAGTTGGCTTATATGGATAAAACGAGAGAAGTACCATCGAACAGTTGGAACAACCTTGCTATCTCATTGGTGCTTATAGTGGGTGTCCCCCTCGGCGTGGATGTCGCCTATGAATACTTTTTCGGTGAAGAGGAGGAAAAGGAGGAAGGTGAAGAGGAAAAGAGCGGTAAAGATCAGCCGGTGAAAAAGAAAAAAAGGATCAAGAAGAAAAAAATATCTGTCGAACCGGATGAAGAAAAGATAGACCGCGCTGATCAAAACAAAGAAGAGGTTAGAACTGAAAATATTGAAGAAGGGGAAGAGACGGAGTAAAACCCTCTAGAATTATTTTACAACAACCTGGCCTGGGTGTGCGTAGATGTTTGTAGGCTCTCGACGATTGTTATGCTGTCATCTTCTTCTATAGTGTTAATAGTCTCTATCCTAGGGACGCTGGGCTGTATCTCTTTCGTTCTTCCACGTCTACCGAATGATTTCACTCTAGCGTTGATCAAACCCAGCATGTCAAGTTCTGAAATTAGATCGGTTATCCTGCGCTGGGTTAACGGGTCCATGCCGGATCGGATACACAGCTCTTTGTAGCCCGAGTAAACCTCTCCAGTCGTCAATTTTTCGATCCCGTCTTTCGAGCTGAGAAGTATTGAGTACATCACGAGTTTGGAGTGAGTCGGAAGAGTGGAAACCGCCTCTCTGACACAGTCCTGCTCGATCTTATTCTTGGCTTTGTAGACGTGGTTCGTGTTGACAAGAGTTTTTCTCTCTCTTTCCGCTATCTCGGTAGCGACCCTCAGTAGATCCAGGGCTCTCCTAGCGTCGCCGTGTTCCTGGGCTGCTAGAGCTGCGCAGAGTGCGAGCACTTCGTCGCCCATTATCTCCTGGGATTCGAACGCCTTGTGAACCCTCTCACTGAGTATGTCTTTGAGCTGTTCTGCGTTGTAGGGCGGGAAGATCATCTTCTCTTCTCCCAGTCTGCTCTTTACTCTAGGGTCTAAGAATTCAGTGAACCTGAGATTGTTCGAGATGCCTATAAGGCTGACCTTACTCTGCTTTAGTTCCGAGTTTATCTTTGAAAGGTGATATAGAACGGTGTCTCCGCTTTTGGTTACGAGTTTATCCAGTTCGTCTAAGATTATCACAACGACTCTCGGCTCGTCGTCGATCCTCTCTTTCAAAGATTCATAGACCTTCTCCATCGGCCATCCAGTGAATGGTATCTGTTCGCTCCATTTGTTCATGAATTTATTTCCGATGTTCTTCATGACTCCATAATGGGTATCGACCACCTCGCAGTTGATGTAGACGTACTCGACCCGATGGATGTTGAAATCGTTGAAGGTATCGTTGAGATCGGACTCCTCTTTTTCCCTTTTCAATCTGTCTATTTCCCTCTCTAGATATCTAACAACAGCCGTCTTTCCCGTCCCGGTTTTACCGAAAATAAGGACATTAGAAGGGCGATTGCCTCTTAGAGCCGTCACCATTATCGAGGCCAATTCATTGATGTATTCCTCTCGATGTGGAAGCTCTTCAGGAATATATGATGGTCTCAGTATGTCTCTATCCCCCTTGAACAAGGGTTTTGAATGTATGTACGTGCTGAACACATTGCTTTCCATTTTTTTCTCCCCCTAACATTTAGGGTAATTTGTTATGCTGGAAAACCTTGCGGTTATCCATCGACCTATCGAGCCAGGCTCTCAAGGCCATACCGAAAACACCCCTGCATTTCATGTGGAGATTTTTTCCCATCTCGGGGCACTAGGGAAAGGGATTTAATTTCCTCCGCATTTACTAACTTAGAGTGCTATTTTCGGGAAACTTAAGATATGCTATAGTATAAAAAAAGCTTTCGTCAGACGGGGCTTGGTAGATTTACACACGAAACATAGGTTTGATTGTATGACGCTTTAAATAGGTATATATAGTAATAAATATCCGTATGTATAATAAATAAATTATTTAGATAGATTTATAATCAAAATCGGCGCCGTTTTTTTGCCGAAAAATGCCGGGATTAAAAAACCAAAAAATAATTTCATGTGGAAACGTCCAGAGTTATTCTGAGATGTTATCGATTTTTTTCGGAGGGTATTTCTTTCCTTCAATCATTTCTTTCAGTTTATCGAGAGTATCTAATGCCATCTCCTTTTTTGATTCTGATATATTCGATTCCTCGAATTCGTCCTCATCTAGTATGTGATAAGAATTATCCGGGTAAATCCAGAGATCTAAGAAAAGGTCCTCAGCGCGGTATCCTTTGTTGGTTCTCTCCGGTGGAGTCCTGATGTCCGTGTAATAACCTACGAACTCATCATTTTCGTCGAACACTTTGACGACGTTGTACCACTCGTTCATCAAATCAAACATGATCCCTGAAAAACCGTTTTCTATCAAAATAATATCAAAAGGGGAAAAGGGTTTTTTCAAGCGGAATGTGAACGCGGAAACTATCATGTCTTTCTCATCCGCCAGCAGTTCCTGTTTCCACATCCTGGTATCCTTACCGGGTCTGTGGTAGGTTACAGTGATCTCGTTCATTACTCCATGGGACCTATGGGGAAGATGGTCTTACCGTAGTACTCGTTGGTAACTTCTGCCATGGCAGTGTAAACCGCACTGAAACCGCAGATGATACCTTCGAATCCAGCTAGTGTTCCTATCACCGGATAGTATTCACCGATTGCCAGCATGAAGAACAGTACTGTTAGAGAACCGAATACGAACTGCAGTGCTCGGTTGAATTTCAGTGTGCTCTGGAACATCCAAGCGGTGAACAGACCCCACATGGCTAGATACATCGCGAGTCCGTCCGCCGTTGGTGCGAACTCGCTGCTGACTATCTCCGGTATAAAGAAGATCGCTACCAGGCTCAACCAGAAAAGGCCGAACGAGCTGAACGCGACCGCTGCGAAGGTATTACCCTGTTTCATTTCCCACCAACCGGCTATGAGCTGTGCCAGAGCACCGTAGAAGATACCCATGGCGAATATCATACTACCCAGGGCGATGAACCCTGTGTTATGGATATTCAACAGCACCGTGGTCATACCGAACCCCATCAGACCGAGTGGTGCGGGATTTGCAAGATTATTCTCTTCTGACATATTAATCACTTAGCGGTGTATAGAATAATATATATATATTTTTGTGCATGTAATGGACTACGACTTTTTTGCCTTCTTCTTCGCTCGATCCCGCCTTTTCTTCGCGTTGAAACCGGTAGCCTCTAGTAAGAACTTGTTCCACTTGGTGATGGTCTCGCCTGCAACTTCATTTTCCACGTTCGGGTCCATCTCAATGTCCACCCAAAGACCGGTCCTGCCCTCGGTCCACACTTCCAGGTGATCGATGGCGCCGTACTCGGATATCAGCTTATCTCCTTCTTCTTTCACATCTCCGAAGTACCTCTCCATCATCTCCTTGAGCTTGCCGCCCTCGACGTTCTCAAAGTGACCTCTTTTTATGTCGTATTTGTTCTTTCCCATGTTAACCAGTGCGATGAAGGTGATTTTTATTTATTAATGTTTTGATTGTGTATTTGAACGTATGCTTAATAAATCGGTGATTTTTTTTCGTTTTTTAAACTTAATATAAATTGCGAAGGTAAATGTTAGAATTACGGTAGGGTATATTATAGGTCCATTTCTTAGAATAATCGAATTAGGTTTTTCTACATGGATATCTAATTTATCAAGTCCAGGTATCCATAAATCGTCTGTATCCGGCTTGATAAGTGTAATCATATCCCAATAACCACCCTGTTTAATGGAGAAAGAGATGTTTATTATCCTACTTTCTTCATTTCCATTGAAATGATATGTTTTTACATTAAAATCATAAGTGGATTTTGTTTTTTCTGGTAGGCTTGTATAATAATCATGTATCTTTTTAGCCATGTTCTTTTCATACGTTTCCCCTCCCCCTCCTACATAATAAAAATCTGGATTCCATTCATTATTTACTAGAATAAATTTTAATTTAAATCCATCATATGACATATTTTTGATACTGATATAAACTGAGCAGTGAATTTTTTCTGAAGCGTTTATTTCTAGAATATCGGGTGTATAGTCTACCCATATATTTTCGTAATAAAACCATTCATAGTGGGTTTCATTATACTTTAATTTATCAATATTTTTTGATGTAGCTGCACTGGCATTCCTATTGATTTGATAATGGCTGTATGAGAATAATAAGGCTATCGTAATTAAAATTGATAATATTTTAAATATGTATCTATATTTCATATTTTTACCACCTTAAATATATAATAAGAAGTAATCAATCCCCATAATATAAGGATCAATGGTAATAGAATTAGTGTTAATGGAATAAAACCATAGGTTTTAATAAACAATTGAGCATATCTGATAGTCGCAGAAGGTAGTAATACTATAACTAACTTAATTTCTGAATCGATTGTAAGTGTATTTAAATTCTCTGGAATTAAGTTGTAGCTAAAAAAGGATATTACAACATATATCGACGTAAACATCATCGGAGCGACAAAACCTTTGCTGATTAAACCAATTATTACCGATAATAGGAAAATAGAGACTCCACAAAGAAAGAACAGTAAAAAGTACTTCAGGATCCAAACCAATACTAAGTTGGACAATGGCCCCCAGTATAAAAATGTAACAACCATATAACCATATTGTATAGATGAAATCAAGAATAAGATCAAAATTCCAGAAGTTATTTTTCCAATATATATTGGAAACTTGGATTTCGAAGCTATTAGCATAGGATATATCGTATTATCAGAGATTTCTTTTCCGAGAAACTTACTTCCGAGATAACCGCTGTAGACAATAAAAGTAAAAACGGTGAATGCGCTACAAACAAATAATGTAAACTTTGAAATGCCTTCTTCGAATAGATCGTAATCATATAGATGAAAAATCGAAATATTTATTATAAAAAGGATCAAAATGAATATGGGGAGTGAGTTATCTATAATCACTGACCTGAATGAATCATAAATAATCGTTTTAATAATTTTCAAATTATTACTGCTCATCGAAAACACTCCTATACATCGAATCTAATGTCCCCTGTTTTAAAGTGAAATTAATTTTATTTTTAAATAAATAACCTAAAATTTCTTCATCCCTAACCTTTGATATATCATATTCGATAATTACAGTTTTACCTTTAATTTTAATGTGTTTTACTCCTTCAATATCTTGTTTAATTTCCCTTAGCCTTTCTTTTTGGTTATTATTTATTAATATTGATAGTCTTTTTACCATTTTTATTTTGTTAAAGACGGATTCTATGCTCCCCTGGTGTATAATCATCCCCTCTTTGATCAATATTATCCAGTCGCAAACATCTTCGATATCTTTCAATTGGTGCGATGAGATCAGTATCGTTTTCCCGTCGCTCGAAATATCACTAATGATGTCAAGTATTTTACCTTTTATTGAGGGGTCCAAACCACTCATTGGTTCATCGTAAATTAACATCTTAGGGTCGTTGATCAACGTTCTAGCGATACCAAGACGCTGTTTCATTCCGTTAGAATACGTTTTTATAAGGTCTAATCTTCTATCGTAAAGCCCCACTAACTTTAATTTATTATTAATTACTACTTTAGGCGTTTCCACATTATACAGATTGCAATAAAACTTTAAATATTCTTCACCTGTTAGATTTCCTTGATATCCTGTTTTTTCCGCCAGATAACCAATATTAATCTTGTTGAGATTTTCTTGTGGAGATCCTAGCACTTTGATTAATCCTGAGTAATTGAGAAAACCAGTTATGCATTTTATAATCGTTGATTTGCCCGCACCATTGGGACCGACTAGTCCAGCTACCTTCCCCATTGGGATATAGAAGTTAGCACCTTCTACAGCCTTAATTTTGCCATATGATTTATTTAAATTTTTTACATACAGTGCATATTTTATTATATCACCCTATTCAACCTCTTTTATTAACCCATACTGCATAAATAGTGAATCCCATAATAAATGTTACTGCCAATCCAAGTAGAACCCAAAAATTGTATGTAGAATATTCTTTTATCTCCAGAGTAAAAGATGCGTTGACAGATCCTGTATAGTTATCGAATGTTGTCATAGTTAAGTATGGTTGTCCTGTAACTTTCATACTCATATAGTCTAATTTTTTCTTTAAATCCTTACTTTCATCATAATCCGATAAAAGGCTCCCGTCTGAATCACCAAAAGCATATGCTTTAACTGGAATATCCGTTTTCAAGGTCAATTCTAAATATTCGTATTCTCCCTTGAATCCTTTTATCCAACTCCATGAAACTCCGTACAAATTATATGTAATCGCTCTTCCTTCGAAACTCACGTCTTGAGGTTTATTGATTAAGTCATCCCATTCTTTACAGATGCAAAATATTATCTCACATCCTCCTCTTGAATTGATTTTCACATACTTTGAATCACCATAGTTATGTGTATCTGGTCCGCCACCACCTACATTAGTTCTAAGGTTATCTCGAGTAAAGATATATTTTCCCTCCTCGTTAACAATACTTATATTAGCTCTTTTATCCAGGGGTGGAGGTTGATATTCCTCGCTCCATTCTTCCGCCTCTTCTGGCGGTTGTTGGTAACCTTGAAACTCTTCATCCCACAAAAAGTCATGGCTTATCGATACATTATTCCAATAGTGGGGAACGGTAAAATTGTAAGATTCACCATTTCTATAGTGATGTGGGAAGAATGTATGTTCAAAATATTCTAAGTGCATTTCGTGGCTGTAATATTTTGGGGGATCCATTTTTTCCGCAGGGGTAGTTCTTCTCGATTGAACTGGTATAGAAAATATGTTTATGATCAATAACATTGTTATTATCAATATACTACCTAAAGTTTTTTTTCTTATTTTCATCCTATATATATGTTATTAGAAAGTCTTATATATATATATATATCGAAATTTAAGTTTTTGAGGTGAAAATGTGAAAAACTTATCAAATGATAGAAGAAAAAAGGGTTTTGCCTTTTCGATGGGGATCCTAATTTTCTTAATGGGATTTTTTCCATTGATACAAGGCATTGGAAAAGGAAGTAGCCCATACTATGATTTGGTTTATCAAGATGGTGATGCCTATGTGAAAATCTTTGATAAATCAAAAGCTGAAGCAAGAGTATATGTTTGGGATGGAACATCCGGTGCAGACGACTACCATATATCCTATGTCTATCTTAAAAAGGAGGATAGTTCGTGGGAAATTGAAAAAGTAGATACATGGATCGATACTTCAGACGACGGAGATACCTGGACATATAATAACGACGGAATCCATAGTCCATTCCCAAGAGATGGAGGAGATGGATATGATACCAGTTCATTCCATACGGCTATTGGAGGTCATTCAGGAGCCTATGTAGATGTCGGTTGGACTCAAGTAGCATACAAAGATTTCGATGTGACGGATAATACTGACCAGTGGGATTTTTACTGGAACAGTGATTCTGGAGAAACTAACGACTGGGATGGAGCCTGTCATGGCGGTGTATTCGATACAGACGATGATCTGCCGAGTGCTTGGGGCTGGTGTAGAATAAGAGTATCAGATGGC
>JAWOBZ010000042.1:0-5840 GCA_046484045.1 Thermoplasmata archaeon
ATATTCTGGATCGCCGATCTGTACGGTTCTCTCACGGAGCCGGATACCCCGGTTCCTAGGACACCGTCAACTATGATATGATCATCTACCCGGTTCCAATCGATATCCTCCACGACAGGGCATTCAAGTCTCTCAAGGTTCTTGTTCGCTATCTTGGATCTGACGTGCTCCCTGCCCTTGATCAGATATACTGTGATGTCATCTCCGTCTAACCAGCTAGATAGATATCTCGCGGCTACATAACCGTCTCCTCCGTTGTTCCCCGTCCCGCATACAAAAAGGATCCGGGGATCTTCATCTCCAAATCTGTTCCTGATGACTTCTGCCAGTCCCCTTCCCGCATTCTCCATCAGTTGTATATTCGGAACGCCCCTGTACTCTGCGTTCCTGTCTAGAACTGCTACCTCTGTAAATGGAATCATGTTAGGAACTATTACTTCAATATAAAATAATCTTTTTCCCTTCTTTTCTTGATTTACATACGTAAAAAATATAAACACAATACCCGATACCCGGGTGAACATCTCTAGTAATTCACTCATAATCAACTATATGAGGAGGAGAAATAAATGGCAAAAAATGATATGGAAAGAGTAAAAACGTACGTAAAAGGTCTCGACGAGGATCTACAGGGCGGGGTACCTGAAGGCAGTATAGTTCTGCTGGGCGGTTCTCCAGGTACTATGAAGTCAAGCTTGGGTTTCAACATACTGTATAACAATGCACTGGAAGAAGGAAAAAAGGGTGTTTACATTTCTCTAGAAGAGAGAAGGGACAGCCTCATAAAGAACATGAAAGGACTCAGCATGGACTGGGAGAACGTATCCAAGGATATGAGCATATTGGACCTCGGACTTATTAGATCAAGGATGACGGAATTGGATAATAAGGCATGGATGGAGGTATTCAAGATGTACGTCAAGAACTTGAGAAAGAACCTGGATAACGAGTTCTTGGTGATAGATTCACTCCCGGTACTCGAGACCATGGCGGAATTCAACAACCCCAGAAAAGAGCTCTTTCAGTTCTTCGAATGGATCAGAAATCTAGACGTGACGGCGTTCCTTATACACGAGATGCCCCCGGAAGAGTTCTCTTTCACGAACGCGGGAGAGGGCTTTCTTTCCGATGGTCTATTCCACCTTGAGTTGAGAAGAGAGGGAAACAATGTGAACTTATTCCTCAGCGTGATGAAGATGAGAAAAACCAATCACTCTAGGGATTACTATCCCTTGATATACGACAAAGGATTCGAGCTAGTTAAAGGGTGATATTTTCAGATACGTGGACCTATCAACTGCCACAGCAGCATTGCTAGGATCGTTAGAGCTATCAAGTAGGTGAAACCATGAACGAAGATTTCCTTCTTATCTTCCTTGAGGTTGAATTTCTCAGCTAGAGAGGTTATCCCGTCTTTGAAGATGAAACCCCCGTCTAAAGGAACTGCGGGTAATGCATTGAACAGTCCCACCATCAAGTTCAGCCAGAATATCCAATAGAGTGAATTCGAGATCATCCAAAATGCATCATCCGGCAGTGCGGCCAAGGGACCGTTCACCTGGTAAAGATTTTCCATATCATCGGACATGGGCGAGAGTTTCAGGAAGGGTATCGATATGTATCTTAAACTGCTCATAAAGTAATCGTTTGCGGTCTCAGCGTCCTTGTAGGGATGAGCCATCAAATTCGGCACGAACTCCACATCCCAAACGCTCAGCCCCATGTACGATACCGATACCCCCATGTATCCCTGCCCCTTGAACTCCTTCTTGTTCGCACCGGGGTAGAGTTCTTCATAGCTCTCGTACTTGTCTTTGAGCACGATACTTGTATTGTATCGATTATACTCTCCGTCTTCATATCTAAAGTAACTGATATTCAACGGTATGCTCGGTGAAGTATCTTCTAGCGTTTCGTCGAATCCATGGTAGTTCCTTATCACAGTGTCATCTAAACCGTATATCAGGTCTCCTTCTTCCAGGCCAGCATCATCAGCTGGATAGCCCTCGACCAAGTCCGTTATCGAGAGTCCCGCGGCGGAGTAATACGAGTTC
Organism: Thermoplasmata archaeon; assembly: GCA_046484045.1. GTDB lineage: Archaea > Thermoplasmatota > Thermoplasmata > Halarchaeoplasmatales > Halarchaeoplasmataceae > CAZHUM01. The sequence goes on from JAWOBZ010000042.1 coordinate 2,055, forward strand.
TCCACGTCTCCGTCGGTGGTGACCACCTCGACCTCTTCGCCAGGTTCCATTTCGATCTCCAGTAGTTCGTCGAAGTCCCGTATCCTCGTCCCCCCTATACTGATCACTTCAGCACCCACATCCATCCCGGAGATGTCCGCCGGTGACCCCTCGTAGATCCCGTTGATCACTAGACCGTCCTGCTTGGGAGAAACACTGCCCATGAATAACGTGGAAAATATTAAAGCTAGCACTACAGCAAGGAGCACGTTCGACGTAGGCCCCACCGCATATATCCTGTCCCTCTTCATCTTGGACAGTTCCTGCATCTCTTCCTCGTCGGGCTCTACGAAGGCACCCATGGGAACCACGAGGAAGATAAGACCCAGGGTTTTGATCTTTATATCCGCAACTCGGGCGAGTATACCGTGTGAGAACTCGTGTATGATGATAGCCACTGCAAGGCCCAATATACCGTACCAAATAGGTATGAGCGGGTTGATCCCTGGTATGCCCAGCACCATCCTAGGCGAGGGTGCGCTCTCCTTGGGTATCGAGCTGGCCAGTATCGCGGACCAAACCACCAAGAAAAGAATTATCACCATGCTGATAACAACGATCACTATACCAAGGGATCCGTAATTTTTCCAGAAATCCTTCTTCTCCGAAATACGATCGATGAGTTTCTTGCCCTTCTCGGTCTTCCACATGAGAAAAGGTCCCGACATCTCAAGTGAGTACCTCTCCAGGAATCCGTACTTATCCAGTATCGAGAATACGGCGATGAATCCGACTATCACCAAAAGTGCTACTATAAGACCGAAACTGACAAACATCATCGATTGCACTGTAAGAGGGTATTTATTTATTTTCCCATCCTGAGATGGTTATAGATGATAAAAGAAGAAAAAGACTGAGATGACCACGATTACCATCAGATGTAAGGCGAGCTTTTTTGACAACCTCTTACTGTATGCCCATGAGATGAATAATTTGGACAAGCTGCCGAGACCAAGGGCCAAGACCAAGGTCGATATGACCACGTCCACCGTAATCTCTCCGATGGAGTACAGGGATCCCAGAGAGGCGGATATCGACGTAGTAGAAACCAAGCCGCCCAAAGCCACACTGTAAACACCTATGTTTCCAAGGTAGGTTCTGCCGAAGTAGGATATACCCGAGATAAGGAGGTACAGTGCACCGAACTTTGCTGCAGGTATGACCGAGAACGGAGTGCCCAGCTCGAGTTCGCCATCTTCTACCTGCACTTCCCTCTTTTTAACAGAGATTATACTCAGAACCGTCGAGATAGCCATGACCGAGATAGGTAGAGATAATGATACGATCAATGTAAAATCCGTCAGCGGTGCGATTATGATTATGCACTTGACCATCATGGACAGATTTGCCAGCAAGATACCCCTTGTCACCACACCGACCAGGAGCGGGTTTTTCTTGGCTTTCTGTGATAAAGAAGCGCAGGCCGCTGCAGAGCTGACGAGACCCCCGAGGAAGGCGGTTATCTCCAGGCCTTTTTTAGCGCCGTACGTTTTTATGATCAAGTAGCTGGAAAAAGAGATACTGGAGACAAAGACAACGACGATGAGGGCTTTGACCGGGTCGAAAACCTTACCTGGCCCGATAAGAGGATGTACGTCCCCTATGGTGTAAGCCAGGGGTATCAAGACGGCTGCGATGGTCAGGAACCGCAGAGCACTGTTCAACTCCTCCTTGCTGAGCACTTTAGCGAATCGATGCGTCTTCTCTTTGACCGCCAATACGATCAAGGTGATGCCGACTATCACGACCCCCTCTATCAACAGTCCCATCCCGTACAGCATCCCCACGGATAAAACCAGGACAAGGGCAACTGCAGTGGTAAGTCCAGGTTCCATCTTAGACCCTTTGATGATAGGGACCGCTAAAAACACGACCAGTATTATCCCGACTATCAAGGATATGTAAGCTATACTGTCTTTCAAGTAATAGGTGATAAGGAAGCCGACGATGGAGGTGAAAGTGAAGCTCCTGACACCGCTGACTACGGTGTGCATCTCCGCTCTAGAATGGTGTTCCCTTTCAATACCCACTGCGAAGCCCGAGATCAGGGCTAGAGAGAAATAGATCATCAATTCCAAGAGCTGTTCCATGGCATGAAAATCAGGTACCGATGTATTATATTTTCTTAACGACTCCTTCGAGTTTAAGGAAAACTATATATAGAACCTCATACAGTATTACAACAAAAACATTACAACGTAAGGTTGTATAATAAAAAAGTGATAAGATGAAGAAAAAAGAAGAAAGAGTTTTGAGGGTCGCCGAAGCGAAATCGTCGGATGTTGGGAGAGGACTAGCCAGGATAGACCCTGCGGTGAAGGAAAAATTAGGACTTCAGAGTGGAGATATAATACTCATCTTGGGGAACAAAGAAACGGCCGCTAAACTATGGGCCGGGGAGGAGAAAGATCGGAATACAGGTGTGGTACGCATCGACGGACCCACGAGGAGAAATGCAGGTGTGAAGATCGATGAAAAGGTGGGGATCAAGAAGGTGGATGCGAAACCCGCCAAGAAGATAACTTTCGCACCAACATCACCGGTCAGGTTGATGGGAGGAGAGGACTACTTGAGGAAACAGGTCTTGAGAGAAAGACCCGTAGCCAAGGGAGATTCGATCACGCTCAATGTGATGGGAAAAAGGATAGAACTGATTGTAAAATCCTTTTCACCCTCGGCGAGTGCCGTCATAATAAAACCCGACACCCAGGTTCACATCTCAGAAAAACCGGTCAGTAGGGAAGAGATAACAAGGGTCCCTCGTGTGTCATACGAGGACATAGGTGGTCTCTCAAAAGAGATCGAGAGGGTAAGGGAGATGGTGGAGCTTCCTTTGAGGCATCCAGAGCTTTTCGACAAGGTGGGCATCGAAGCACCCAAGGGCGTTCTTTTACACGGACCTCCTGGTACGGGTAAAACGCTCATGGCGAAAGCCGTGGCCAGCGAGACCAACGCCAACTTCTACAACATAGGTGGACCGGAGATCATGTCCAAGTACTACGGAGAGAGCGAAGGCAGGTTGAGAGAGATATTCGAGGAGGCTGAAGAGAACCAGCCGTCGATAATATTCATAGACGAGATAGATTCCATCGCACCCAAAAGGGACGAAGTCACCGGAGAGACGGAAAGAAGGATCGTCGCACAGCTGCTTTCACTCATGGATGGACTGGAAGCCAGGGGAAAAGTGATCGTTATAGGAGCGACCAACAGAGCACACGCCTTGGATCCGGCACTGAGAAGGCCGGGGAGATTCGATAGGGAGATCGAAATAGGCATGCCGGATAGAGATGGAAGAAAGGAGATCTTGGAGATCCATACTCGTGGGATGCCGCTGAACGAAGAGGTCGATCTGGACGAGCTGGCAGGGCATACACACGGATACGTGGGAGCGGATCTGGAGGCGCTGGCAAAGGAAGCTGCCATTTTCGCCCTTAGAGAGATTTTACCGGACATAGACCTGGATTTGGAACAGATACCGGCTGAGTTGTTGGATGAGCTGAGCGTCAAGAGAGAGCACTTCAACACCGCACTCAGAGAGATGAACCCCTCGGCGATGAGAGAGGTGGTCATCGAAACGCCGGATACCAAGTGGGAAGACATCGGTGGACTCGACGAAGCCAAGCAGGAGCTGCAGGAGGCCGTCGAATGGCCGCTCCAGTACCAGCACATATTCGACCACATGAAAGCAGAGGTGCCCAAGGGCATACTGATCCACGGACCCCCCGGTACCGGTAAGACCATGCTGGC
>JAWOBZ010000048.1:0-4655 GCA_046484045.1 Thermoplasmata archaeon
GAGGACTGGGTTTCGACAGGTGCAGCGTTGGTGTGGTCACTAACATCCGAGAGGACCATATCGGGTTGAACGGAGTGGAAGATATGGAAGACCTCTTCTGGATAAAGTCTCTTGTTTTGGAAACTACGGAGGAAGGAGGTCATTGTGTGATAAACGGGAACGATGATTTCGCGGAAAGGCTCATCGAAAGGGCCAACGGTCAGATCGTTCTTTTCTCAATGGAGAAGAACACGTTGATCGATAAGAACATATCCGCAGGTGTTCCAGTGTTCGTATTGGAGGGTGAAGAACTCTTCGCATATATCGACGGGGAACCACAGAGATTGGCACACGTCTCCGAGATACCGTTCTTGGCGGGCACGGTCTCCATGATGGTCGAGAACACCTTAGCTGCGTTGGCCACCGCTTATTCCTCTGGTTTTCCACTGGAGAAAGCGGTGGAAGCGTTGAAGACCTTCGAAACCAACGAAGAGATGTGCCCCGGCAGATTGAACCTGTACGATGTGAACGGAGTAAAGGTCCTCTTCGATTATGCACACAATCAAGACGCTCTCGTTGGGCTGGCGAATTATGTGAAAGGTCTGAAGGCGAAAAAAACAAAGTTCATCTATATGGGATTGGGCGACCGGTCGGACGTGTCGATGATAAAGAACGGATTCGAAGCGGGAAAACATTTCGACGAGCTGATCTTCTCGGAGAAAGAAGATCAATTGAGGGGCAGGGAGAGCGGAGTCATCTCTTCGCTCCTTAAGATAGGTGCTGGGAAGGCGGGGAAAGAGGCAGAGATAATACTGCAACACCGTGAAGCATTGGATCACGTGTTAGAAAATTCTTCAGAGGGTGATATGGTGATATGCGCCAATCTGGATTATACTTCCGAAGATCTAAAGCAGTACATCATGAAAACTGAGAAAGAAGAAGAATATGTCGAGGAGATCAAAGCACTTGGTGCTGTTGAAACAGCGACATAGCTCCTTTCCCCCCTCTATAAATCCTCAAAAATAATGATATATGGGAATAATATATAAATATTATATAGTGTTAAAAACATAATCGCAGAAGGGTTCGTGACATGATAGAGATATTGATGGTTGACGATGAAGAGGCGTTCTTAGACCAGGCAAAGATATTTCTGGAGAAGTCGAAGGATGAGTTCCAGGTTTCAACCGTGGAAACGGTAGACGATGCATTGACGCATCTGGAGCAGGATCGATATGATATCATCGTCTCGGACTACATGATGCCGGTGAAGAACGGTCTGGATTTTTTGGAAATTGTTAGGAAAGAAAGAGATAGCGATATACCGTTCATAATATTCACCGGTAAGGGACGGGAAGAGGTTGCGATAGAGGCCTTGAACCTCGGTGCAGATAGGTATATACAGAAAGGGGGTAGTCCCACAAGCCAGTATGGTGTTCTGGCCGACGCAATTCGACAAGAACACGAACACTTTCAATCTGAGAAGAAGTACAGAACTGTAGTCGGGAGCAGCCACGACGCCATCTACATCTATAAAGGAAACGAATTCCTTTTCGTCAACGACCAAGCTGTGGAGACCACAGGCTACAGTAAGGAAGAGCTGTACGATATGAACATGTGGGACTTGCTGCATCCAGAAGATAAAGAGATGGTAAGGAAAAGGGAAGAAAGAAGAGTTAAAGGTGAAGATGTCCCCTCGAAATATGAAGCCCGCCTAGAGACTAAAAAAGGAGAAGTAAAACACCTTCAGTTCACCGTAGGCTCGATCGGTTTCGAGGATCAAAAAGCTTTTTTGGGCTCTGCTAGAGATATAACTGAGTTGAAGAAGGCATATGAGGAGAGGGAGGAATACATAGAAGAACTCCAATTCCTGAACGAGGTGATGCTCGATGTTGCCAGGATGGAAAACATAGATGAAATCTGTGACTATATCGCAGAAAAGATATATTCTTTGAACCAAGAAAATCACGTATTAGTGTCTCTCTATGACCGTAATATAGAAGCCATCCAGGTAAGATCCATAGCGGGATTTGGTGAGTATCAACAGATGATCGAGGATCAGTTCGTAGGGGGTGAGGAAAAGATGACCTTCGACCCAGAGGTATTGGACGATTGGGAGGAGATATACAGTTCTGGTAATCTAGAATCGATGCCAGAGGGACTGTACTCGATAGTAAAGGGAGTACTGAGCAAAGAAGAGGCCAAGGAATTAGAAGAACTAATAGGAGTGGAAGAGGTCTATTATGTAGGATTCGCTTTAGATAAAAAACCATACGGTGGGATCAGTATTTTCAAACCTGAAGAGGGTGAACCCAGATTTAAGTCGGCTATAGAGACCATCGCGAGTCATCTGTCTCTGATACTTCAAAGAAAGCAGGATGAGAGGAGACAGAGGCTGTCCGACTTTTCTCTGGAACAAGCCTCCCTAGAGATTTACTGGATAACTCCCGAAGGGAAGTTCATATTTACCAACGAGATCGTGTCTGAGAAGTTGGGATACTCGAAGGATGAACTGCAGGATATGTACGTCTGGGACTTAGATCCCGATTTTGAAAAGGATATTCGAAGAGAACATTGGGAGAGATTGAAGGAAGAAAAGGTGTTCTCTTTCGAATCTGAACACGAGACCAAAGATGGTGAGATATACCCCGTGGAGGTGACTAGCAATTATCTGGAATTCGACGGAAGAGAATACGAGTTCGCCTTCGCAGAGGACATATCTGAGAGAAAGGAAGCGGAGAGGAAGATAAAAGAGAGTGAAGAAAAATACAGGAGTCTGTTCAACAGTATCCATGACGCGATATTGGTAACCGATACGGAAAGAAATATCATCGACTGCAACCCGGCATTTACTGACATTTTTGGGTATGAACTGGATGAGATAGAGGGGAAGAAGACAGAATATGTATATCATGATGTCGAGCAGTTCGAAGAGATGGGTGAAGAGATAAGGGAACACATAGGTGAGATCGATTTTTACTATACGATCGATTACGAGAAGAAATCTGGAGATGTGTTCCCTGGCGAAACCAAAGTTTTCTATCTAAGGGACGATGAAGGCGAGATCACTGGATTTATAGGGGTAATCAGGGATATCACTGAGAAGGAGAAAAAAGAGAAAGAACTGCGGGACGAGAGAAATTTCATCGAACAGATCACTGAAACCAGCCCCGTCTGTATAACCAAAGTCGATAAAGACGGAAATATAACATATGCAAACGATAAAGCTGAGGATGTATTGGGGCTGTCCAAGAGTGAGATCAAGGGCAGGACATACCATGATGTGGACTGGAAGATAACGGATTATGATGGTGGGCCTTTTGATAAAGAAGAGCTCCCTTTCAATTTGGTGAAAGAGAAAGGGGAAGCCGTGTACGATGTAAGGCACGCTATCGAATGGCCGGACGGAGAGAGGAAATTGCTCTCTATAAATGCTTCTCCACTGTACGATGAAGAGGGGAACTTCGACGGTATGGTAGCGACTATCCAAAACGTGACAGAGAAAGTGGAGAAGAAGCGGGAACTGAAGGAGACGAAAAATAGACTGTCCGAGATCATAGAAGGGGTATCTGTACCGATCTTTGTCATCGATGATGAACATACAGTTACCCACTGGAACAGGGCACTTGAAGAACTCTGTGGTCTCTCTAAAGATGAGATGATAGGTACGAAAGACCCATGGAGAGCTTTCTACGCAGAAGAGAGACCTGTTTTAGCGGATTTAGTGGTAGAGGACGGTTCGAAAGAGAAGATGGAAGAGCATTATGGCGATAATGTCCAGGAAGCTCCACTGCTTCAGGATACGTACAGGGGTGAGTATTTGTTCACCGATATGGGTAAAAACGGCGTATGGATGTACTTCACCGCCTCCCCGATAAAAGATTCAAACGGAAATGTGATCGGAGCCATAGAGACACTGCAGGATGTCACCGAGAGGAAAAAGACCGAGCTGGATTTAAGGGAGAAAGAAAGAGCTATAAAGAATTCGATAAATGGTATCGCTATAACCGACCTGGATGGTACCATAAGTTATGTCAATAAAGCCTTAGTCGAGATGTTCGGATATGATATGGAGGAGGATATCCTCGGTGAAGATACACTCAAATACTTTTACGATGAAGAAAAGGCTGCTGAAGCCATAGGTGAGCTTTTAGACGAAGGAGAGTGGCAGGGCGAGTTGAAGGCAGTCAAAAAGGACGGTGAATTGATAACCGTATATCTATCGGCGAATTTGATCCTCGATGAAGATGGAAACCCAACTGGCCTCCTGGGGACTATGATAGATATAACCGAGAGAAAGGAAGCAGAGCAGGAACTCGAAGAAGTGAAAGAAAGATACGATGCAATCTTCGAAAGGTCCATGGATGCGGTGTATATACACGACCTAGAGGGAAATATTTTAGATGTTAATCAAGCAACGTTTGAACTGCTAGGATACGAAAAGGGCGATCTCGAAGATTTAAAATTCACAGATATATTGCCAGAAGACCATCTCGAAAAAGCTTTCGAAACGTTAGAAGAAGTCATGGAAACTGGAAGCCAGGACGAATTGACAACATTCGAAGTGAAAGCAGAAAATGGAGAAAGAATCTTGATCGAGACCAAATCTTCTCTGATATACAAAGACGGAGAACCTTATGCCGTTCTTGGTATAGGTAGAGATATCACTGAGAGAA
>JAWOBZ010000093.1:0-14448 GCA_046484045.1 Thermoplasmata archaeon
ATAGAAGACGTTCTAGATAATTATCGCTCTATGCCCCCGATCCCATGGGGAGGAGATAACCCACAGATAATGGGAGTACTGAACGTAACCCCGGACAGTTTCTACGATGGAGGTGATTTCGACTCTCTAGAAAAAGCCGTGGAACAAGCGGTCAAGATGGAGAAAGAGGGTGCTTCAGTCATAGATATCGGTGGAGAGAGCACCAGACCGGGCAGCGAGAAGATATCCCTAGAGGAAGAACTGGACAGGGTCATACCGGTCATAGAAGCGGTGAAGGAAAAGGTGAACGTCCCGATCAGTATAGATACGTACAAGCCGGAGATCGCTGAGGCTGCGGTAGAAAGCGGTGCCGAGATAGTCAACGATATCTACGCTCTGAGGAAAAAGGGCATGGCACGGACGGTGGCAGAACTAGACGTTCCAGTGATCATCATGCACATGCAGGGTACACCGGAAACCATGCAGGACAACCCAAGCTACGACGATGTGATAACGGAGGTCTACGGCTTCTTGCAGTACAGGGCTAAAGAAGCCGAGAAAGCCGGGATATCCCCGGAGAACATCGTCATCGATCCCGGCATAGGTTTTGGTAAGAGAACGGAGCACAACCTCGAGATAATTAACAGACTCGACGAGTTCACCTGCATGGGTTACCCAGTGTTGCTGGGGGCATCTAGGAAGAGGTACTTAGCGGGCGTGTTGGATAAGGACGTGGATGAACGCCTTTTCGGTACCGTGGCGGTAAGCGCCCTAGCGGTGAGTAAATCCGTCTCCATTCTGCGGGTTCACGATGTAGAGGAGAACCTAGACGCGCTCAAGACCATACGTGCGATAACCGAAGTGTAGATTTTTTGGAAAGAATTAAAAACCCCTTTCCCGTATTCACTATATGGTTGATAAGAAAAAGATCGCCCGAATTTTGGAGGATTACGATAAGGACGAGATCACCATAGGCACTGTTTGTTCACATTCCAGCATGCAGATCTTCGACGGTGCCAGGAAAGAGGGATTCAAGACATTGGGTATAGGCTTCAAAGAGCGTCCCAGATTTTACGATGCGTTCCCCAAGGGAAAACCGGATCAGTTCATGATCTTAGATGACTACATGGAGATAATGGATAAAACCGACGAACTGATAGAAGAAAACGTTATCATCATCCCTCACGGTTCGTTCGTGGAGTACCTTGGAGCGGAGAATTTTAAAGAATTAGAACTACCCACCTTCGGGAACAGAAACGTGCTGAACTGGGAATCCGATAGGGACAAAGAAAGGGAATGGCTGACCAGCGCCGGGATCTCTATGCCCGGAATAATCTCAGATCCCAAAGATATCGACGAACCGGTACTTGTAAAATACCACGGTGCAAAAGGAGGAAGAGGTTTTTTCATAGCGAAGGATTACAACGACTTCAAGCTGGGGATAGATCATACCCAGGAGTATCATATACAGGAATATATCATGGGGACGAGGTACTATCTGCATTACTTCTTCTCCCCCATAAAAGAAGAAGGCTACAAGATTGATCGAGGTGTAATAGAGATGCTCTCAATAGATAGGAGGGACGAGAGCAACATAGACGAGATGTATAAACTCGGTTCCCAAGAAGAACTCAGAAAGATGAGGGTGTTCCCCTCCTTCGTAGTCACCGGTAATATCCCGGTGGTATTAAGGGAGAGTTTACTTCCAAAAGTGTTCGATATGGGAGAAAAAGCGGTAGACCGCGCCTACGAACTCTTCGGCGGTTTGTACGGTTCTTTCTGCCTCGAGACCATCGTGACGGAAGAGCTCGAATTCAAGGTGTTCGAGATATCATCTCGTATAGTAGCTGGCACAAATCCTTTTATATCGGGTTCGCCATATTCCGATCTGATGGAAGAAAATCTCTCTACAGGAAGGAGAATATCCAGGGAGATAAAGTTGGGTCTAGAGAGAGACAAATTGCATAAGATAATATCTTAGAGATGATAATATGCTCAAATTAGTGTTAGCGGACAGCCAGCTTTTTGAAGACCCCGAACTGATCCATTTTACACTGCTTCTAGCTACGGATTCCAGCCTCGCCATTGAAAGGGAATTGAAGACCATAGTTCATACACGCAAAAACAACCTATTTATATTTGAACCGGATACTGAGATACCAGACGAGCTCGAAGATTTTAAGAAATACATATCTATGACTCTTAAAGGCGATCCCCCACACGGATGGGACCACAAAAAGCAATCCTTGATGGACTTTTTGAAAAACGAAGTTGGTAACAAGATAGTCATGTCTCCCAAAGGTGATAAGAAGGACCCGATAAACGTGTTCTCCAGAGCAGAGGACTACATCGTAGTTATAGGTGGTTTTAAAGGCGGGGATTTCGTCAGCCCGGTTTACGATTGGGCAGACACGGCGATATCGATCTCTGATAGACTATTAAAAACTTGGACGGTAGCGGCAGAGGTCATGGTGGCCTATCGGTACTGTTCACTCGAATAGCTTGACTATGTTTTTTTCGTAGGGAACATCCATTGCTTTAGAGACTGGTATACACTTACTGCGGGTAAAGTAGGCTATGGGTCGATAGTCGGTTTCTGAAAACGATTCCCAGTTTGCCATCCCCTTGGCGATAATAACATCCGCCTTATCAAGATGATCTTTTAATCCTTGAGGCATGTCCCAGAAGGGTATGCCGATAGCGTATCTTTCCGTGGTGATGAGTTCGTCTGCGATCTCATCCACACCGTATTTTATGGCGTCCTCCATGGTTGCATCCGTGATTATCGGTTCTCCTTTGACGACGACGGTTAGGTGGACGCCGTACTCTTTGATCTTCTTCATCAGCAGAGTGTCCAAAACGATCTCACCTGCATTATCGGTAAAGTAGATCACATCCTCAGCATCTTCCAATAAACCTTTTACATTTTCCGTATCGTCGTAGCCCAGTCCCTCCTCGATTATGCCTTCGAACTCTTCTAGGAAGTAATCAGGCGAATCGAGATCGTCCCGGTAACCGAAATCAAGTACGTTGCCGGCGATGGAGACCAGGGCGGCGCCTTTGAACCCCTTCTCTTCCACGATCTCTTCTGCTCTAGGCAGAAGTTTTTCAGCCGCCTCGTTGCTCCAGTTCTTCAATTCCTTGTAGGGATCATCGGTGCCCAGTATATCGTAAACCCTTTTATGCACCTCGGTGGCGACTTCAGCAGAGACGCATCCAGGTTCAAATCTATCGTTCAATATGCTGAGCGCTTCCTCGATGACCTTCCTTTCTTTCGATTCATCAACTATCCTCGCTTCGAAAACACATCTTTTCAAGAGACACGGTACACATTCTGGCTGCATCTTCACATTAAACACCTCATGCAACTCTTTTGTAGATATTCAAACTACCGATCATTCCATCTTTTACAGGCATAATTACACAGGTTATGATGAAATACAGGGTGTATATAAATGGAAGGGTGATAGCTTTCGAATGAAAAAAACCGAATTATTTAATAATAATGTCCTTTAATACATCAGTATGACTTCGACCCCGAGCGACGACAAAGACGATCCGCGGGCGGACGCATCCTCACTGGATGTACAGAATCTAGCTGCAAAACAGCGTTTCAAACTGACAAGGGTCGGGGTTACCGGCGTAAAGAAACCGATCGTAGTCAAAAGGCCTTGGGGTAAGGTGACCCTGAATGCGGGTATAGACGTCTACGTTGACCTCCCATCGACCATGAAAGGTTCGCACATGAGCAGGAACGTGGAGGTCACTGGTGAGGTCGTTGATAAGAGTGTAAGGGAACCGGTGGAGAGCTTAGAAAAGTTAACCTCGGAGATGTGCGACATCCTTCTTCAAAGGCACGAATACGCATCCTATTCCGAAGTGGATATACGGGCGGACTACTTTTTGGAGAGGGAATCACCATTGGGGAGGAAGAGCCTGGAAAACTACGAAATTCGTGCGAAAACAGAGGCTTTGAAGGGAGAAAAAAAGAGGACATACATCGGTGTGACCGTGGTTGGTCTGAACGCCTGCCCCTGCGCTATGGAGACCGTTAAGGAGTATTATAAGGAAAGCCATCCTGAGCACAAAGAATGCATAGAAGCATTACCCTTCTTAACGCACAACCAGCGCAACATATCTACTGTCATGATAGAGGTGCCCGATGGAAAGAACGTAGAGGTCAACGACCTGATAGATATCACAGAATCCTCCTTATCTTCTCCGACGAGAGAGATATTGAAAAGGCAGGACGAAGCAAGGATCGTTATCGGTGCCCATGAAAATCCAAAGTTCGTTGAAGACGTGGTCAGAGATATATTGGCTCGGATATTGGAGAAGTACGACGATTTTCCAGATGAAACACATATCTCGGTTAAAAGCGAGAGTGAGGAATCGATCCATAAACACAACGCATTCGCAGAAAGGGTGACAACGTTCGGAGAGTTAAGAGAATAGATCAGAACGTATCTTCGTGGTATTTCCCTTCGAATTTGACAAATTTTTCCATCATCTCCTCGATACCAGGGAGATTTTCAAGGTCACCGTCCCATTTTTTCAACTCCTCGTCGTACCTTTTCTCGATATCGACGGCGAAGTTCTTGATGCTCTCGTAAGCCCATTTTGGCTCATCACCAGAGAAAAACACTGCCAGGGTGATGTATTTACCTTGATGCACCAGTACTTTCTTATCACCGTAGTCCATGCGCTTCAACCCCTTCTCTCTTTCCTGGGAAAAAGCATCTTCGACAAAATTTTCCACCGCGGTGAACATACCGGCGAGTATATCTTCATCTCTTTCAGCTTTTAGGGTCCTAGTAGTATGCTTGATGAGCACTCCCGATCTGTGGATCAGGAACACGTCTTCAATGGTGTATTTATCTCTCTGAGTCAGATAATAAGCCGCCCCTATCAAAAAGATGGGAACCAGTGCTACAAGCCCCCATTCAATCAATCCAAAACCCCCGGTTTCTTCTCTCTTTATCTCGACCTCGAGCCTTGTGCTGTCGCTGAGCTCTCCATCGCTCACGTTCACCCATATGATGTACTCCCCTTCTTCGTCGAATGTAAACAACACCTTGTGTTGTACTATCTCCACGTGGGAACTGTTCGAGCTGATCGTCAGTTCGTGGATCTCGTTGTCTATGTCAGATAGATACGGTTCTACATCGAGGATCCAACTTTTACCAACCTCACCTTCCTGTTTTGGGATACCTTCGATGACCGGTGGATCGTTGACCGGTATCACCGTGACTAGGAGCGAATCCTCCATCAATGCACCTTTGGGGTCCGTTCCTCTGATCGTGATTAATTCATGGCCGTTCCAATCTGGTGGAGCGAAGAAATCCACGGAATGGTTACCATGGATGGAGACCGTGATATTCTCGTTTCCCGATGTGTAGAAAATGGTTTCACTGTCCACGTCGATAAAATGATCGTCGAGGTCGAATGCATTCGTCATCTTTTCGTCTTCGTAGAACGTGACGTCGTGGAGCGGCATGATCAGTTCCGGTGGATAATTATCATCGACGGTGATACTAGTCACACCGAATGTAGAATCGATACCGTCTGAAACGTAGACCGTCAGTGAGATAGTGTAAGGTATGGTCAGCGAGCCGTATTCAGCGGGATAAACCATGGTCATCTTCGTGTCTTCAACGGTGATATGATCGGGTTCAGAAGTGGAGATCTTCAATTCGTCAACAGTGTTATCAGAATCCGAGACGTACCATCCGAGATCGAAGGTATAAGGGTGATCGTAATGTATCACGAATGGAGGCAGCTGTTTGATCGAGGGAGGGTCGTTAACTGCTATCACGGTCACGTTGATGGTCTGCTCGACGATGGCCCCCGTAGGATCTTGTGCCCTGAAAGTAACCCTCTCCTTTCCGTTCCACTCACTGTAAGCGTGCATGTCCACCGTGTGGTTATCGTGTATCGTTATGTTCAGATGGGTGTATCCATAGCTCATGTAAAGACTGTCTTCATCAGGGTCCATTATGTAATCATCCAGGTCGAAAACGTTACTTTTGATCTCACCCTCGAAAATAGACACGTCCGGTAACCTTTTTACATTCGCCGGTGGATAGTTGTCCGTCACCGTCACTTTTATGAATCTCTCGCTGGTCTTATCTCCATCTGATACCGATATCTTGACGAAGATTTCCTCACCGACCATATCTTCGGGATAATCGAATGTTACCCTAAGACCTCTCACCGAGGTATGATCCGGGTCATCGGTGGAGAGAGAAAGTTCCTCCTCTTCGTTATCCACGTCCGAGATGTACGGCGAAAAGTCGAATGAATATTCCTCGTCATAATGAACGTAAAGATCTGGACATTCTGAGATGACAGGAGCATCGTTCACCGGCGTAACGTTCACCCATGCGGATTGGCTGACCTTGTTTTCATCCCTATCCACCAGCCAGTAGGTGATCTCCATAGAACCGTGCTCATCCCTTTTAGATATGAATGAAATGATATGATTGCCCGTTTGGTTCTCACCGGCCGTGGACAGGATAGAGGTGTTCACCCCAGTCGTGTACCACTTCAACTCCGACAAAGAGTCCTGGGGATCGCTGGCGTGTTCACTCAGATCGAGTTGATGGACCCCGAAATCTTCCTCAAGCACGATGTCGGGGATGGCCCCTTTAATCGAAGGGTCCTGCTCGGTGAGGACGCTCACGGTGGTCGAATTTTGTAAACCACCGGAGATAGAAAATACCGTCGCTTCACCGGTAGATATTGATGACACGTTAGTACTCTTCCCTCTAACGGGGTTCACTTGAACGACATCTGTATCGTCAGATGCCCAATCGGTAACGATATCTCTGAGGTACCCATGGGTCCTGTTGTAACCCGCGGAGAAGAGGGTTTCAGTTTCATTTAGTTTAAGGGTAAGATCGCTCACGCTCTCTCCTCCCCCGCCGCTTTCCGTTCTTATCTGGATGATGTCGATTTCCGGTGAAAGGACGGTCAGATTGACGGTATCTTCTATATCAGAAGAATATGATGCCTTCCATCGCATTTCTCCCGGGCTCATACCGCTGTACAGGGTGCTGTTGGTACCCGTTGAGGGGGTGGTTTCAGCATCCGTCCCGTCGTTGATAACGCTCCATGTAACCTCCACGTCTTTTACATATCCTATAGTGTTATTGTAACCCGCGGAGAATCCGGTTATGTAATTATCTAAATAGATATCTTGATCTTGAATCTGACCCGTTCCAGAACCTTCTTCTGGTACGATTTCGATGTAATCTATACCAGCTTCCCTCACTGTAAACATAACACTATCGGAAAAATTACCATAAGTTGCGTTGAACCAAACATACCCTGATTCGTTCCCTAAGAAGATAGAGCTTGTGTTCCCCGTACTTGCCCCCACTAATTTTGAATCTCCTCCATCAGCAGTCCAGGTCGCATTGAATGTCCCTATATATCCGGCTGTATCATTGTAGCCTGAACAGTATCCGCTTACGGTCTCATTGACATTGACTTCCGTATCGGTAATGGAAGTGCCACCTTCAGATTCGGTAATATCGATATAATCGAGTTCAGCTGTATTGACTTCGAAATCGAGTGTCCGGTTGTGATATTCACCATTAGAAAAATATGAACAGTGCCAGCTGACCGTCCCCGCCCCCGTGCCGACGTCGATCCAACTCGAGTTAGACGGCGTTGGACCCACGGAAGGATTGGTCCCTACATCACCCGAAGCACTCCAGTTCGCATCGACCGTTCCGATATACCCCACTGTTCCGTTGTATGCTGAACAGTTGCCCCACTCGGTGTAACCCACGGGCACGGTTTTATTATCTAGTCGTGCACCATCAGGTAGATCCGTGATCCATATTTTATCCTCTCTCGGTGGGTTCACGTCGTATTTGACACTGTAGTTATGACCTCCGTAGCTCGCATTGAACCAAACACTCGTGGGAACGGTCCCCACATCGATAACGTTGGACTCATTTGTCGCAGCTTCTAGAAGGGTCGCATTCCCTCCCTCGACGCTCCAATTCCCCTTGATGGTGAACAGATAACCTTCGGATTCGTTGTAAGCTGATATATAGCCACGTTCTGAGAATTCCACGGGCACGCTTCTGTTCTGTAACGCACTCCCGTTTGGGCTGTCTGTGATGTTGATGTAATCTATGGTGTGGTCGGAAACGTTGTAGAGAACGGAATCGGTAATATTTTCGTATGTTGCATTGAACCAAACTAAACCGGTGCCATTACCAACATCTATACCATTGTAACTAACATCAAAAGCTACCCCTAACAGACTTGTATTATTACCTCCTGTAATTTGCCATGTTGCCTCTACGGTTTTGAGAAAGCCTACGGTATTATTATAAGCGGAACAATACCCCCACTCCACGTAATTTTTTGGAACATCTTTATCAACCAGATCTTTCCCACCCGGTTCCTCGGTTATATTCACGTAATCCACTTCTCCCGTCGTGAAATTCCAGTTTACGGATTGCGTCGAGTTTTCACCATCATCAGCTACTGCGTACCACTGATATGTTTTATTTATGATCAGTCCTGACCAGAATACTTCTACCCTGCTAGCGTTTGTAACACCCGTCACATTACCTATATAGCTGTCATCGGAGGCATCATGAAAAGAAACGTTCATATCATCTCCGTCTGGGTCGGATACAAAGACACTCAGCGTGACGTTAAGCGGTAAGCTGTTGTTCCCATCTTGGGGGAGGGGTGATGATGGTGCATCGGGTGCTGCCATTATGTTATGTTCTTGAGATGATATGGAAAAAATATCCTGCTCTGAATTGTCGTTTTTATTTGATGTATCCAAGCCCGCAATAGATGAACTCATGGTACTAAGTAACAAGAGGGACAAAAATAAGGCGCTTATTATTTTTTTCCAGTTCATGAGTTCCATCTGCTCCGGATGTGGGTGTAATACATAACTTAAAAAACATTTAAGGCTTTCGTCTGCCTATCTAAAGCATCATCTTCGTTTTCTCATCGACTCTCTTAATATCTCTCTGTACCTGTTCTTGGACCTCTATCCTATGTTTAACATCCTCCAGGTAATCTGATACGGATATTTCGTCATGCTGTGCACCATTATCTTCTATGATGATACCGTTGTTCGCGTCCCACTTGAGATCGTATGTTTTCACCTGGTCGTATCCATCACGGGTCTTGAATAACTCGAAGATCGTCTTTTCAGAATCACCCCATTCTATCCTTAACAACACTGGGTTGCATCCCCTCTCCTCGGCATGGTACCTAAGCTCAAGGGTGTACGTTTTAGTTTCCCAAATCTTGAAGCTTCCTTCAGCCTTATTCACCCATTTTTGGTCTTTAATAACATTAAGTTCCATCACTTCGTTACCGTCCTCGTAGACCACAGCAGTAACCTCATTGCCCTTTCTTCCAGCGATCCAAAGAGTGACATCGGCGTAGGTATAATCACATCCAACGTTCAAAACGTAGATGGTGGAGGCCCGGGCTCCTTTGTCGTCAGTAACGGTGAGTTTTATGTCGTAAACACCTTTGTCGAATTCATGCGATACTTCCATCCCCTCGGCTTGGTATCCGTCATCGAAATCCCACTGGTATGATACTATGGTTCCATCCGGGTCATAGCTGTTCTCTCCAGAGAAATGGTATATGTTTTTATCACCCATTATCTCCATCAATTCCTTGTTGATGTCGAAGGTTTCGTTCTGCAAAGAACTCCCAGTGGACAAGAAAAGATGGAATATCGTCTCGGTATTGTTCCCTGCTCTGAATGTCACCCATACAGGGTTGGCTCCTACACCCGTAGAGTTGTAGATCAATACCATCCTGTAATCTTCTATGTCCATGACCTTCAAGATGGTCGAGTTTTCAGCAGGAGGACCGAATGGTCTAGTGGCTGCCATCTCATCGACTAGCTCATCTCCGTGATAGAATTGTGCTGTGACAGTGTGACCGGGGATACCAGCGACGGTCATGTTCACCTCTACCTGCCTCCACACATCGATAACAGCTACTGGTGCGTCGTTATTCCCTGTGAACGCATACAGTTTAGAGTCCCATGAGCCAACGTAAACGTCTCCTTCTGGACCTATAGATGGTGATGCGTATATACTACCATATGTTGAATGCTCCCACTTCTTATCTCCGCTGGAAGTCAAAGCGTATATATTTTTATCGTAAGAACCGAAATAGATGGTCCCGTCATCACCGATCGCAGGTGAGGACACCACGTCCCCTCCCGTTCTGAAAGACCATTTTTTTGCACCGTTTGAATCTAGTGCATACAAGCTTTGATCATTTGAACCGAAATATACCGTGCCGTCCTTGCCGATTGCTGGTGATGAAAGGACATCGTTCCCTGTTTTGTAATTCCATATCTCATCACCATTCGGATCAATGGCATACAGCCTATCATCGTAGGATCCGAAATACACATTTCCAGATTCATCTACGGCCGGCGAAGAATAGATGAATCCACCTGTCGAGAAGTTCCATTTTTCGCTCCCGTCACCGTTGAAAGCGTATAGGTGCTTATCTCCGCTGCCTACGTACACCGTCCCGTCGGGGCTTATGGCCGGAGAAGACCAGAACCAAGATTCAGCTTTGTACTTCCACTCCAGACCTCCGTTACTGTTCAAAGCATAGAAGTAGTTATCGTAAGACCCGAAGTAAACTGTGCCGTTTTCATCGACGGCGGGAGACGAGTATATCGTTCCGTCGGTTTCGTACTTCCATCTGAGACCACCGCTTGAATCGAGTGAATACAGATGATGGTCTTTGGAACCGAAGAATATGTTACCATCGCTGTCCACGGCTGGCGAAGAAATTATGTCACCGTCTGTTTCGTAGCTCCATAAGACGCTGCCGTCACGATTATCCAGTGCATACAGTTTGTCGTCCGTGGATCCGACGTAAACGGTCCCGTTCCCCGTGATAGCTGCCGACGACCAAAGCCAGTTATTAGTGTTGAAGGTCCACTTGACGGTCCCGTCCACGTGTGACGTGTCGTACGGACTGAGGTGTGTATTCCTTTCGTCGAAACCGAACCCAGGCCACCCATTCTCTGCGAGAGCTCTCGCCCTTGGTTCATCTTGATCCGATGCAGAAGTGTTCATGGCAGTAGCTCCTGCTGCTGTTACGAACAAAAATGCTATCAGTAGTAAGGACACTACTCTTAACTCCTGTATTTCCCCTATCACTTTCTGCACCAAGTCTATTACATACTATTAAACTGACTTTATTAATAACTTGTGCAAGTATATCAAGTTTTAGGTTTTTATAACATTCTATGAATTATATTTTAGCAGCATCTCTCTTATGGTTTCTACGGTTTGCTCTTCTCCTTTCTCTTGGTACCATTCTATCAACCTTTTAGCGAACGCCATCACGTTGTTTTCCTTTATCGGATGTCTATCCCCTTCTAGATCGAATTTATCTATGTGTGATTCTCTAAGGAACTTGTCCTTGACTTTATAAGGCATCCTGCTGGCTAGCGAGATGCATACGAGAAGGGCATCTAAAAGTTCGAATGGGGTATCGATGTTTTTCATCGACATGATATCGTCGACGTCCTTTGTTGATATCTGGATATTGTACGCGATTTCTGAGGCGGTCCTGTTGAAAAGGTACTCGACGTTCCTTCCTGTTTTCGCCGATGTATATACCGTAGATTCGAAAAGATGATAGACGTCCTGGAGTTCATCGGGTGAGATCATTTTACCTTCGAGGTCGAACTTATTAACAGCCAGCATTATCGGGTTCTCTCCACTGGTTTTCTCTTTGTATCTCGGGATCCAATTGTACATTATGCTGTCTAATGTCTCTGGTCTTTGTATGTCCACCACGGCTATAGCCCCGGTCGAGCCGATGAAGGCCCTTTCTTGTACTAAGTTGAATTCGATCTCGCCCATGATGTCCTGTATGATCAATTTGACCTTGCCACCACTGAATTCAACGTCCTTGGTGTAGATATTGGTACCGATGGTCTTCAGGTATCTCTCTCCGAAGACGTTCCTGACGAAGCGGAGCATCAAAGATGTTTTCCCAACTCCAGGATCGCCGAGCAGGTTAACCTTCTTTTTGACTCCCCGTTTATTTTTTACCATCTGTTTTTAGTAATTACACAATGATAAATAACCTTTTTTGTTGAGTTATTGGATAAACGTATCAACATTTTTATAGTATTAATATTGTCTATGTCCATCATCAAGTCGATAGGAAGGAGATAAAATGAGCGATGAAGAAATTTATGTTTGTCCGGACTGTGGAGCGGAGATAAGAGAGGGCGTAGAAAAGTGCCCTAGTTGTGGTTTAGAATTGATTTGGGAAATCGAGGAGGTCGAGGAGATTGAAGGTGCCGAAGAGGAAGAACTACTTCATATCGACAGGGAGAAGATGATGGAGGAGAGGGATAAAGAGAAAAAATATGAAAAAGCACAGATATCCAAAGCCCAGAAAAAGATAGACAAATTAGAACGTTTAATATACTGGGCGGAAAAGTGTGATATGAAAACAACGGGAATTCAAGATGTTCTTTCAAAAAGCAAGGAAGAATTGAAGGTCGGTGATTGGTCCAAATCCATGAAAAATTCTGATAGAGCTATGAAGATGATAAAAGAGCCGCTCATTAAAGCCCTGAAAAACAGTGTTTTGCATGATAGGAAAGAACATAAAACCGACGAGATATTCGGTGGTGACGTATCCGATGCCTTCGAGTTGATGAAAAAGGCCAAGATGAAACTCGATAAAGGTGATATTTTCGGAGGGATCGATTACATCAAACGGTACAGAAAAAAGTTAGAAGAGATAGATTGAAATCAATCGCTCACTTTTTAGCCCTTAGTTCGTATATCGCACCGGACTCTACCCTTTTACCTTTTGTTTTTTGCATAACATCCTTCAATTTTCTTTGCAGAGAACGCCTTAGATAACTATCTTCTACCTTTTGGATGTCTTCTTTTATCATCTCTTCATGTTCTCGTAGAAGATCGTTTGGCCACGGGACTTTTTTCAAAAGGATAGAGATTTCCGTTTCACAGAAACCCAGAGCTTGTAACTCCATTTCAAGAGATTCGGGTGGATACTCTTCTAGGTGGCCCTCTCCAAGCAGTTCTGAGACTGCGTTTTCAAGTCTCCATAACTCTACTTGAAGATCATGGCAGTGAGATGGGCACGAATCCTCTTCGAAGGGATAATAGTCTATGATAACAAGCATACCGTCTTTCTTGAGGATCCTGTGGAATTGTCGCAGCACCGTCGATATGAAAAGGTCTTTCTTCTCCGAGAGTGCAGAGATCAGGAAATTGCAGATCACATAGTCGAATGCCTGGTCTTCGATAAAATTGAGATACCTCAAGTCGGAGTTGATGAATTGTGTATGCCTTGTTTTCTTTTTACAATCCAGCTGCCATTCCCTTTTGTAGTCTATGGATACTACATTGGCACCCCACTCTTCCAGAAAAAGAGTCATGTTACAGGCACCAGTACCTGCATCGAGTACCAGCTTATTTTCTAAATCTAGACCTTTCAATTTCTCCATGTGTACCTAATGATTTTTTATTTAATAAATCAAACGGTAGTTGATTCATGTAAATTGTTATGTACTTTCTTACCCTGCTATCTGTTCAACTAGTTCCAAAAGGTACTTAGCCTCTTTATCATCAGGATTGATCTTCAATACTTTTCTTAATCCTTTAATACTCTTTTCGTAGTTTTTCAGCGAAAAAAAAGCCAGTGATTTGTTGTAAGTTGCTATCTTGTGCCTAGGATACCCTCTCAGTGCCATGTCGTAGTACTCTAGTGCTTTCTTGTACTCACCACAGAAAAAGTGTGCGTTACCCAACCTGATGTAAATCTCGGGTCTTTCATAGCCATTGCCACCGTTAGAACGATACTGCTGTATGATCCTGTCCGACATCTCGATGACCTTCTTTTCCTTTTCACTCAACTCGATCTCTTGATTCGGCTGAAGTTTCAATGGTAGGCTGAGTATTGTCAAATTGGCAGATAGTAGTGAAAAAGCATCTTGGACATTCCTCTCGTAAAGGAGAGCAGACTCTAACGTTACCAGGGATTGAGTGAGTTTTTTATTTCTTCTCTCCTGGGAATACTGTTTTCTCTCGGATTTGACTTCCATGTCCTTATCTCTCCCATCACCATAAGTTTTTTCTTTAGGCTCATATCCGCACTTGGTGCATTTTCCTCGAATGATCTCGTTACCGCATAAAGGACATTCCCTCATCAACATTTTATCAAAAAAGGTTGTTTATAATGTTTTGGCCGGTTTATCAATATTTTGCCGAAAAATCACCCCTTTCGATGGAAAAAGATTTAAAATCCAATATGATATACGGTAATCGATTGCAATGTTGGAAGAAGTATCAGAAATGATTGGCCTTCAGGTTTATACGAAGTCGGGCATGTTCCTAGGAACAGTGAATAATGTAGTGATGGATCTAGAAGATGGGAAGGTAGACGGCA
>JAWOBZ010000010.1:0-5458 GCA_046484045.1 Thermoplasmata archaeon
AAAAGATGTCAAAAGTAGACACCCGGCGTACAGAATTATTGGCTGAAATTCACAGTCTTACTCCTGAAGACCAATATAAATTATTGGAAGAATTGGTGATCCTATTGAAAAATCGATTTGATAAAGATCATGATATTAGGGAACTGAGAGGTTTAGGTAAAGATATCTGGAGCGAAGTCGATGTGGATGAATACATACGAAAAGAGCGGGAATCATGGAATGGTTGAATCGATTAGAAGGTAAGATCGTTTGCCTGGATACCGCTCCACTGATATATTATATGGAAGATGGTTTACATCTTGACAAACTAGAGCCTCTTTTCGAACTGATATCTGAGGGTAAAATAAATGCAGTGACGTCTACCATAACATTATTAGAGGGGGCCGTGAAAGTGTGATTGAAAAAACACCCCAATTCATCACCCACCTAAATCAGAGATTTAGGAAGGTGACTTCTTGGGTAAAGAGTTAAAATATCAAAGATTGTTTGTGAGAGAGAACTTCATTGACCGCTGGCCTGGACCGAGCCGTGATGGTGATAGAGTCAATGGTAAGAGATGTTGGTATGTCTATGCTGAAGTTTTTGACTTTTCCTTCTCTTGAATATCGATTTCTTGTTCTAACTCTCGTTTTAACCTTCCCAATTCATTCACGATCGAAGAATTCGTGTCTAACTTGTAAAGTTGAGTGTTTTGATATTTCCTGCTCTTTTGGATGATAGAGAGTTCCTCTAGAACATCCCACTTTCTATAAAGAGTGCTTCTAGATACACCTGTTTGTTCTGCAAGATCAGTTTTTGAATAATCCATGACTGGATTTCTTTCGGAATTTTAAAAAAATTCCAAAGATCGATGGAAGTCTAAAGACTTCCAGTAGACTCCAATATGAATTCGATTATTTTTGCGATGGGTTCGTCGAGGATAAGTTCTAAGGTCATTTTAGAACACCTATAGAACAAGAATAAAAATCCTTTAAATATGTTGCGTTTGCGCTACAACTGTTGTTTCAAATTTGTAACGTCAATTGATATAATGGATATATATACAGATGAACAATAGGATGAATTGAGATGAATAGTTCAATAATATTTACAAAACATGCTGACGATATGTTGAAAGAAAGAAACTTTTCTAAAAAGTTGATCAAAGAAGTAGTTCTCAATCCAGATGATAAAAGAAAGGGAGAAGGGGGTAGAATATATTCCGAACTTATGGATAAGGGGAAGGAGATCGAATTGAATGATTGATTGATCGCAGCTACTTCTCTTTCTCTAGATATCCATGAGATCATAAAAAGAGATATCAAGCATTTCAAAAGAATAGATGGAGTTAAAGCTAGGATGCCTAAAGATAAGATTTAGGAATTAGGTTTGTGGTTAATTATTATTAGGGGAATAGGATCGCGAAAGGTAGCAGATAACTGCCGTCCTTTGCATGCCGAGGAAAAAATTCCTCTTATCCTCACTAACGTTGCGGATGCGAAGTACCTGCCGAGTTTTGCAAAATATTGGGATAGAAATATTGGAGCCAAATGTTTTTTTGAAAAGATATTTTTGATCTGAAAGGCTATGTGATTCCGTGATTACAGAAATAGTTCTTATAAATTTAAATATCGGTTGTTTTATTAGACTTGCCGAGAGTGACCTGATCCTTGGTCGTTTCGTTGACCTGGACCGAGCCTTTGGCTGTGAGGATAGAGTCGGCGGGAAGAGAGTGGGGTATTTGGTGGGATCGTTAGTTCATCATTAGACGTCAGTTTTCTACGTAAATACGGGAACCCCCAGAATCGTAGATACGTGCTGATCTGTTTGACATATCATTTTCATAATGTTGGATTTTTTGTATCGCTGTCGTGTTCCCGTACCGAATTTCGATGTAATTGTTGAAGTAATCCGTGAAAAGGATGGGGGAGAGTCCTTGGTTATCGGTTCGAGGTATAGGGTAACCGTAAGGTTGTCCGTAAGGTGATCTACCACTTGTTCTGAATCTAACTGAAGAATTATTTGTTGACTCGATGTAGCGGAACATCCCCTGGTGCATATCGGTAATGTAGACCCGTCCCTCTAGATTTTCTTGGGAGAACCTTCCAGCGGTGTAGGAAGGGCGTGAAGGCGTTTCTATGGCGTCGATACTGTTCTTAGTTATCGGGATGGCGATCAATAAAGCTGCAATGGTGACGATCACTGAGATTCGAACGAAGTTTCTGAGGTCGAAATTGTTAGGCCGGTAGTGTTTGAGAAGAGCTACTGTGAGGATGGAAGCAGGTACGATGGATGCGAGGAAGGCTCTTTCGATAAGAAAACCGTCCTGGGTGAGAGGATAGATGAGCCAGAGGTAAATGGAGAAGAACCATGCCCCTAAGAACAGGGCTTTCTTGGATGAATATTTGTAGAGTGCTATGAAACCTAGGAGGCCGAGTAGAGAGTGCAGGATTCC
This sequence comes from Thermoplasmata archaeon, assembly GCA_046484045.1. GTDB lineage: Archaea > Thermoplasmatota > Thermoplasmata > Halarchaeoplasmatales > Halarchaeoplasmataceae > CAZHUM01. The sequence goes on from JAWOBZ010000010.1 coordinate 2,435, forward strand.
CGTAAGCATCCTCAATCTGTTCACGAATCCGTACTGAAAGCTGGTGGCAGACGGTCCTCCGAGTGAAATCTCGAATCCGCCGCTTTCTAAACCTTCCCAGAATTCTTCATATATCGAATCCATGTATTCGGTGACGGGGGGTACGGATGTGTAGAATAGAAATGCCACTACAGTGAAGGCGATAAGTATCGGTATTACGGGTTTGAAATAATTCCATTCCACTTTATCTTTTAAAGAGACTAGGGTGATCACGGTCAGTGCAAGGATATTGAAAGACACTATTATCAGCATACCTGGATGGGACGGAACCAGTGCGACTAGTATCAACGCGGCTGTGAGTCCGACCCGGTATATCTTTTTGTCAATAAATATGAAAAGTGCGAGCCAGAATGCGGTCCACAGCATGATAGTAAATGGTTGTCTGGCGAGATGGTACTCCATGTACCAGTTTAAAGCTAAGAAAACTAACGGTGCCATGGGTGCCCACCTTTTTGAGACCCTTCTCGCCATGGTGTAGATGAAGATAACGATGGAGAAGGCGAGGATGGTGGGGAAGATTCTTGCGTAGGACATGATGTGTATATCGAACGTAATCACGCTGACTGCTTGGTAGATATGTGATCCCGGGAACGGTGTCATCTGCATGTTCCATTGACCTGTTTCTACTATTGCAAGGACTTGTGGTATTACATGGTAAACGTCGAAAACGGGCAGCATGTCATGGACTAAGGATGGGAGAGTGTAAAGATAGAAAACGGGTATGAGGACGCTGATAAGTCCGAGATACTTTCGTTTATTATGTATTGAAAGTATTATACTTGCAATCGATAAAACCAATCCTGGCCAAAAAGTCCAGTATAAATTCGAGGCGTACCAGTAAACCGAGGCTTCCGGTGCTCCGAGGTGGGTTTTAGCGGCTGTGAGTAGAAGGAAGAATACGCTGGATGTGAGTGTTAACAGGTTGAGTTTTTTCCTTTCGAGCAAGTTCGATATAGTTTTGAAATTCACATACTTTAATCGGTATGGGTTATCTAAATGTTTTCTTAAGTTGAGTTAGTCAAACAAAGTGAGGATAAAGTGTAGGAAAGTATATATGAGACATTAGTAAAGTATATAAAGACTAAGTGCTTAATCGAGCAAGAGGATAGAGTAGGGTAATAGTATGGATAACACGAAAGTCTTGCAGAAAGACTATAATGTCCCTAAAGAAGACGAGAGGGTTCTTCTGGGGATACCGGCCTATAACGAAGAGCTGTCTATAGGTTCAGTTATACATAAATCGAAGAAGGTCGATGTAGTAGATGATATACTGGTAGTTGATGATGGAAGTCTTGATGAGACTTCCGAGATCGCTAAAGAGCTCGGTGTTAAAGTTATCCGGCATCGTAAGAATGCCGGAAAAGGAGCTGCCATCAAGACTATCTTCAATTATGCTAGAGAAAATGATTACGATTTCATGGTTCTGATAGATGGTGATGGTCAGCACAATCCTTACGAGATCCCACAAGTTCTATCACCGACGTTGAACCCCGGTGCAGACTTAGTGGTCGGAGCGAGATGGGGTGACTTGACCGAGATGCCGTTCTACAGGAAGATAGGTAAAAACATTTTAGATTATCTAACACCTGGAGGGAAAGAAGCCAAGGACACCCAAAGCGGCTTTAGAGCTTTCAACAGGAAAGCTATCGAGGAGATCGAGATCACTCAAAATGATTTTACAGTCGAATCCGAGATGATCTCCGATGCGGTCGAGAATGGTTTGAAGATAACGTCTTCGAGGATCTCCTGCAGGTATGATGATGTTGAGAACAGCAGCACAAAAGGACCTCTAGCACATGGATTGGGTGTTTTGCACAAGATAATTAGGTTGACTATCCAGAGGAGGCCTTTGATCTATCTTGGTATCCCTGGAGTTATATTTTACATCGCCGGGTTGATAACTGGGATAATGGTGATCCAGACTGCGACCCAACATGAGGTACTTTCTGTTGGATGGGGTTTGTTGACGATAGTGTTCATCATAATGGGTTCTATATTCGTTACCAGTGGATTTATCCTGAACGAGATCCATAGGCTGATGATACAGGAGTCTGAGGAACATTTCAGGGATAAAGAGGTTTTACAGGATTAGAATGTACATCTTCCATTGTATTTTTGAAAAACTTAAATATCATTTTAAATATTAGAATGTCTGAGAGTGAAATGGTTCTTGTTTGCCCCCGACCTGAACCGAGCCCTTAGTGGCTGTGAGGATAGAGTCGGCGGGATGAGAGTGGGGTATGTTTTGGGTGTGTGAGTGAATGAGATATTCTTAGAGAAATAATTTAAACCTTTCCTGTGATATCTGGAATATAATTCTAGAAATATCCACGGGAATTGTTATCAATTCCCTCGAAAGCAGGAATGTTCAATTCCTGCGTTGTCCCCGGATAGCTGGAACTAGAGTTAGGGTTATCGATGTCGTAGAAAGTTATCAGGAACTAGGCTGGACATTAGAAAAGATCGCGGATCAATACCGGTTGGATATTGAAGAAGTGCTCGAGGCCCTGAGATATTATTATCAAAATCCCAAACAGATAAGGGGAGAGATGCGAGATTCCCGGAAAGCGAGTGCCTGAATTGATAGATTTAAGAAGATTTAGGAAAGATTTATATCCCTAGCATTCTCTTTATTGTATACACCAAAATTAACATAATTGTTAAGGATAGTGTATGTAAATGAGAAATAAGTTGATAGATAGATTAGCTAGGGAAGGCAAAACGTTCACTGTTTCTGAAGCCCTAGAGGTCTCTGACCTTGGCAAAGAGAGCCTGCTGGTTTTGCTTTCAAGGCTAGAGAAAAAGGGGTGGGTAGAGAGGATCGAAAAAGGAAAGTACATGATCCTGCCTTTGGGAAGTGAGAAAGAAAAGTATACCTTAGACGAGTTCGTGATAGGTTCCACTCTTGTCGACCCACATTGTATAGGATATTGGAGTGCGTTGAACTATCACGGTTTTACCGAACAGATACCAAAAACAGTTTTT
>JAWOBZ010000016.1:0-11556 GCA_046484045.1 Thermoplasmata archaeon
ACTTTAAGTATAAAGGTCGATTAAAGGTGAGTTTTAGATTCTTCTACGATCTTCTCGAGTTCTCGCTGGGCATGAGCCAATATTTCAGCAGTTCGTTTGATATCCAGCGGATAAGTTGGTTCCACACCAGAAACATCAATATATGGAAAGGTAGAATCCTCCGTATCGTTAGTGGTCAGCATCCTCGGCTCGCTGAACGTGTCCCCTCGATCTTTCGAGTTGATGTACATGATCTCTTGATGTGCGCTTGTTCCACTATCAGGATAATAAATACGTTTATGAAATACTATATGTATGTTTGACTCGTTCACCGCGATTCTTGGATATCCAGAAAGACCATAAGCTGTGTTTGGATCCTGTTGCATGTTGTATTCAAATAAATCGTTGTATGTAAGACGAACAGGCGTTGACCAAGAAAAACCGTAATCGTCGCTCCGGGAGAAAAAAATTTCCCCGTTCGTATGAAATGAAACAGAAGCGTTCAAAGTCTCTCTTTCCCAGACAGCATAGACGTAATTGTCCCATGTAGTAACTGCAGGTTGTACCGATCGGTTCACCATGTTCTTCTCCGGCCATACACCCGAGTCGCTCAGCACGATGTAATCGGACCACCCGGCTGGAGCGGCTTCCACTTCCTGAACAGCCACACCTACTACTCCGATAGACAGCATAAACACGACGATCACGCTCACCGTTCCTCTAAGCAGGGGGGACATCGTATCATATATATGAGTTGAGATTAGTTAAAAGTTGCGATGAAAGAGAATACTTACCCAATAATTCTGTTATTTTGTATTTTTACCCCTGCCTACACCGATGTAGATGATATCGTCGCTAAAGGCATCGGCATCGAGTATCCTTCTACCGTCCACGATCACCTTGTTTTTCATCTCCGAGAAGGATCTTTGATTCAGTTCTTTGAACTCCTCCCAATCGTTCTGGATGATGCATCCATCGGCGTCCCTTAGCGCGTCCTCGACGGAATCGGCGTACGTTATCCCATCAATGAGTTTTGAAAAGTTTTCTTTTCCCTCCGGATCATATGCACGTACAAGCGCCCCTCTTTTCATCAGCTCTTCGGCGATGGGGAGCGCTCTGGACTCTCTGACATCATCTGTATCTCCTTTGAAGGTGAGTCCAAGCAGTGCGATGGTTTTGTCGCCCAATCCGGATAATTCCTCTTCCAAAAGATCTACGACGTGTATCGGCTGGGTTTCATTTACTCCCAGGACGGACCTCAACAAATTGGCACCTAAACCTTCTTTCTCAGCTAGACCTAGAAGTGCTTTCACATCTTTTGGAAAACAGCTCCCACCGAAGCCCGCCCCCGCGTTCAAAAATCTCCTTTCGATGCGGTGGTCCATCCCCGCTCCGTCCATGACGTCGTAGACGTCCACGCCGATCTTCTCGCACAGTCTGGAGATCTCGTTGGCGAAAGATATCTTCGTAGCTAAAAGGGCGTTGGAGGTGTACTTTATCATCTCGGCGGTTCTTAAGTTAGTGACGAGTTTTGGAGCGTCGAATCCTGAATATATCTCCTCAATGGTGGCACTGCTTTTCTCATCGATCCCTCCGATCACTATCCTATCCGGTTCCAAGAAATCGGGCAGTGCTTTACCCTCTCTAAGGAATTCCGGGTTCATGGCTAGACCGATGTCTTCGCCGACCTTTTTCCCGCTCCTCTCCAGGATCGGTAGAACGACACTGTCGGTGGTGCCCGGTAAAACGGTGCTCTTGACGCAGACCACATGGTATGTTTCCTTTTCTTTCAATGCGTTAGATACATCTTCAGCGGCACTTTTAACGTAGGACAGATCGAACTCACCGGTGTCCTTAGACGGAGTTCCCACACAGATGAAAGTAACCTCGGTGCTTAAAACGGCTTCATCGGTGTCCTCCGTTGCCCTCAGTTTACCATCCCCCACCACCTCTTCGAGCATCTCTTCCAGACCCTCTTCGTATATAGGCGGTACTCCCTGGTTGATCATGTTTACCTTAGACGAATCGATGTCCACGCAGATCACTTCGTGTCCTTTACTGGCCAATCCTACACCAGTGACCAAACCCACGTAACCCGTACCGATGATACTGATCTTCATACCGTTAGATTAGAGAAGGGAGTTCATAATACTTTTGCATCCTAACATTTTTATTTAGCTACTCTTTAGCGGTATCAACATGAAAGCCGTCATACCCGCAGCCGGTTTGGGAACCAGATTTCTGCCAGCTACTAAAGCACAGCCCAAAGAGATGCTGCCCGTGGTCGATAAACCGACGATACAGTACGTTATCGAAGAGGCCGTAGACTCGGGTATCGATGACATACTGGTGATAACAGGGAGGGGTAAGAGAGCTATAGAGAATCATTTCGATAAGGCATTCGAGCTGGAGCACTTCCTGGAGCAGAGAGGAGACATGGAGAAGCTGGAATCGATCAGATCCATCAATTCAATGGTAGATATCCACTACATCAGACAGGAGGAACCTAAAGGTCTCGGGCACGCGGTCTACTGTGCGAGAAAGTACGTGGGAGACGAACCTTTCGTCGTTTTGTTGGGTGACGATATAATCGTCAACAAAAAGCCCTGCGTGGCCCAGATGATAGATATCTACAAGAAGATGGGTAGGTCAGTGGTGGCGGTGGAGAGCGTACCGAAAGAAGATGTCGATAAATACGGTATCGTGGACGGAAACAAGATAGGAGACAACCTCTACGATATCACTGGACTCGTCGAGAAACCCAGTCCGGAAGAGGCACCGAGCAACATAGCGATCCTGGGCAGATACCTGTTCACCCCTGAGATATTCAGATGTATCGAGGAAGTGGAGCCCGGCAAGGGAGGAGAGATACAGCTCACCGACGCCATGTCACTATTGCTGAAAAAGCAGAAGATCTACGCCTACGAATTCGTCGGAGAGCGGTACGACATCGGTGACGAACTCGGCTGGCTGAAGGCGAATATAGAGCTGGCACTGCGGAGGGACGATATGAAAGAGGAGTTGAGGGAGTACCTGGTCGAATTGATCAAAGGGGAAGGATAGACGACGGGATATAATCCAAGCTGATACCCGGCATGGAGACGTATCCTATGATAATCAATATCAGACCCACCAACAGTATCACCAACAGGATGATGAATATCAATCTGATTATGTCCAGGGCCAGCTCTCCAAGGCTGTCGGCGCCCAAGAGATAGGCTACTCCAGCGATAATCAGGAGTATGATGATCACACCACACAGGCAGTTCAATCCGAATATCATCATAACTAGATTGGAAATCCAGACTATAAATCTTTCGTAGAGATGGAGAAAATTACGATGATATGATTTGGAAATATATTGCATTGAAATACACTATATAGTAAAGTTTATATGTATTGAAATACAATATACGTATAATGAGCATAGATGATGAGATAAGAAGACAAAATCCCTGGTGGAGGGGAAAAAAAGCATTCGACGAGACCATCGAGAGGGATATAGAGAAAAGGGTGAAGGCAGAGTTAACAGAGCATATCGTGACAGCCATCACAGGCATGAGAAGAGCCGGAAAAACTACCTTGCTAAAAAGGATGATCGAATATTTGTTAAAAACCGTAGATCCAGAGAACATAATGTATTATTCTTTTGACATAGAAAAATGTAGCGTCAAAGATCTGCTCGAAACTTACTTTAAAGAGATCCTTAGAACCACTCCAGAGGAGATAAACGATACATACATATTCCTTGACGAAGTACAAAAAATAGATGATTGGAGTGACCATGTTAAAGCCTACCATGACAGCTATAAAAAGATAAAATTCATTATAACTGGTTCTTCTTCCGCTAACATCAGGAAGGGTGGGGGTGAAAGTTTGGTGGGAAGGATGAATTTAAGTCATCTAACTACATTCTCCTTCAGAGAGTACCTTAGGTTCAAGGGTATATCGGTTCCCGAAAAAGATTTCGATGAGCTTTCCGTACCCCCTAATTCAAAAGAGATCCAGGCGGAATTTCTTTCCTATCTGGATTGCGGAGGTTTTCCAGGATTGCTCGAACTCGACGAAACTACCAGGATCGAGAGGTTAAAAAGTATCCTCGATCTTACTCTGTTCCGAGATGTGGTTGAGATATTCGCTATCCAAAGACCAGAATTATTGGAGATGATATTCAGATGCATATCCGCCAATTCAGGAAGTATAGTTAACTACAACAAAATATCAAAAGATCACGATGCCCAGTATAGAACGGTAAAAAAGTACGTCGAGGAGTTAGAGCAATCCTTTCTAATAGAGGTCAGCAGGAGGTTGGAAAACAATGTTTTCAAAATGTATAGGAAAAGACCGAAGATTTACTCTTCAGACCACGCGTTTTGTATATTAGAAAAAACCAAGGAAGGTCTTACTGCAGAAACAGTTGCTTACAATCACTTAAAAAAATTGGGTGAGACAGGCTACTGGAAATCTAAGGATACAGAGGTCGATATTTTACTGAAAAAAGAGAGTAAATCCTTTGCCTTCGAGATAAAGTATAGAAAGGAAATAAGAAGCAGTGATAAACAGGGTTTGAATGCTATCCGAGAGAGCTATCCAGATCTTCAATTGTATCTCATTACAAAAGATAAAATGGAAAGAGAAGGAGATATTAAAATGATACCTCTTTGGCTTCTCTTGCTCCATATTTAAGTTCTAAAAACAAGCACAACAATATTATTATATTAGAGTTCCATTTACTGTCCGACGTGGTTAAGATGAAGGGAATTGAATCACTTGTTGAGAAAGCGCTGGAGTATAAAGAGAAGGGGCTGAAGGAGAAGGAGATAGCGACGGAATTGAGCGTTTCCATGGACACGGTCAATTGGCTCTTAACGAGAGATGTTAAGGAAGAAAAGCCTCCGGTGGACGTTCAGATCGGGTGGAGGTCCATAGGTGTCTATGGAGGCAGGATCGGCCTTTTGGCCACCACGATTTCAGATATCATCATCGAAGAGATGCAGAAGATGGAGACAGATTTTGATACCGTCGCCGGTATAGCCATCAACGGTATCCCGATGGCGACTTTGATATCCGAAGAACTCGGCAAAGAACTTGCGATCTACAGACCGAGGGAAAGGGATAGGAGGGGTGGCGGTGGAACTCTCAGCTCCAACTACGCCGGAGTCGACGGAAAGAAGGTGGTCATCGTTGATGACGTCATAAGCACTGGGGAGACCATGGAAGGAGCGATAACCGACCTGGAAGAAAATGGAGCCGAGGCGGTTCTATGCGTCGTTACCGTGAACAAAGACAACCGCGACGAGGTCGTGGGAGTACCTCTTAGAGGACTCGTCAGAGCCCGTGTAATCGGTTGATAGGGATTCTGATGCATTGGGCTGATGTGGAAGCACAAGGACTTCCAGAGGATGCTGTAATTGCCACGGGAGTAGCTCCATCCGGACCGATACACCTGGGTGGATTGAGAGAGGTTTTAACGGGAGACGCTTTAGCTAGAGCAGCGGATGGAAAACTTATACTGATAGTGGATTCCATGGACCCTCTACGGAAAGTGTATCCATTTTTAGACGATACATACGAAGAGCACGTCGGTAAACCTTTGAGCGATGTACCGTGTCCATGTGGAGAACATGCCAGCTACTCGGAGCATTACCTGGAGAATTTTTTGGAGAGTTTGAAGGAGCTCGGAGTTGAGTTAACCATCAAGTATGCACACGAGATGTATGCTAAAGGCGAATATGAGGAGGCCACTAGAAAGATAATCAACAACAGGGAAAAGGCGATCTCGATAATAAAAGAGCACACGGGGAGGGATCTCGACGACGGCTGGTATCCGTACAATCCGATATGCTCGGAATGCGGAAAGATGGACGGCATCAAAGTTACGAAATTTGAAGATCCTTTCGTTCACTACTCTTGCCCATGCGGTCACCAAGGAAAAGCGGATATCAGAACTGACCAGGGCAAGCTACCCTGGAGGTGCGACTGGCCCGCCAGATGGTGGATACTGGGCGTGGACTGCGAGCCCTTCGGCAAGGATCACGCTGCATCGGGCGGTTCTTGGGATACCGGTAAAGACATCATAGAAAAAATACTGGAGGAAGATGCCCCTCACCCGGTGGTATACGAGTGGATCCAGCTCAAGGGGCAGGGACCGATGTCGTCATCGACTGGAGTAGCTATCACGGCGGAGGACATGGTGAAAACCGTAGGCCCGGAGATCGTGAGATTTATCATAATGAGACCGAAACCGTCCAGCCATATAGATTTCGACCCGGCTTTGGGATTACTGGACACGGTCGATGAGTACGATTCATATCAAGAACAGTACTTCGAGAACGACGACGTGGACATGAAGAGGATATACGAATTATCTCAAGTCGAGCAAGTTCCAGATACCAAACCGCAGAGCATCCCGTTCAGGCACATGGTCAATCTCGTTCAAATATACGATGACTTCGATAAGATATGGAACATCGCACGGAAAACGGAGCTGATCAACGAGCCGACCGAACAAGATCGAAGAAGGATGGAAGACAGGATAAGGCATGTAGAGAATTGGCTGGATAACTTCGCCCCCGAGATGGTCAAATTCTCCATCAAAGAAGAACTTCCAGATGTGGAACTCACGGACGATGAGATCAAGTTCTTATCGGAGTACAGGAAAAGCTTGGATGATGCAGAGTGGACTTCGGAGAGGCTCCATCAACTGGTCCACGAAAACGCCGAAAAGGTCGGATTGGCAAAGGGCAAAGCTTTCCGGGTTTTCTATAAGATACTGTTAGGTAAAAGCAAAGGGCCTAGGCTCGGAAGATTTTTGATGCAGTTAGAAGAAGATTTCGTAAAAACCAGGATCGAGATAGTCGTCCATAATAAATGATAATCTACAACAAGTTTTTTTAATAGTAAATCCATTTCATCTACATGGTCAAGTATACTTCCAAAGTCGTACTATTAGGTGACGGTGCGGTCGGCAAGACTTCATTGGTGAGAAGATACGTCGATAACATGTTCTCCGACGATTACATCGCCACAATCGGAGTGAACGTTAAAAAGAAAACCTTGGAAAAATACGATATGACCCTCCAGTTATGGGATATCTACGGACAGAAATCAGTTTTCCCGGGGAAGCACTCCTCCAACTATACGGGTGCGGAAGCCGCCATGGTGGTGTTCGATATAACCAGGTTAAAGACGTTTATCAATGTAAAGAGTTGGATAAGTGGACTTTACAAGATAACTGGTAAGATACCGGTAGTGCTGTTGGGGAACAAAGTGGATGTCATAAAGGATTTCGAGAAAGAGGAAGGGATCCCCTTCAAAAAGGCATCTCGAAGCGATTTCCACCAATATATGGTGGAAGAACACTACGTTAGAAGCATATTCAACGAGGAGCCGGAATTCCGACCCGTTCCTCTTTCGAGATTTAAAGAATGGGCGAAGGAAAAAAATCCTTTCAATAAACAGTTCCCGGCATATCTCACCAGTGCAAAGACGGGAAAGAACGTCGATAAGGCGTTTGATACCGTCGGTAAACTTGTGCTAAAAAATAAGATCAAGTACAGATGATATTTATTAGTTAAATACATATAAAGCGACAAGCGTTTTTAAAAGTAGATATGAAAGTATTACTAGTAGATGATGAAGAAGGCATCCGACATCAGGCTAAGATATTCCTCGAAAAGATTTATGGTCAATTAGATGTATCTTTAGCGGCTTCGGGAAAGGAAGCGATCCAACGATTGGATAAGGAGTATTTTGCCGCTGTAGTATCAGATTACCAGATGCCCCGAATGAACGGTATAGAATTGTTGGAGGAATTAAGAGATCAAGGAAACGATATACCTTTCATAATTTTTACGGGGAAGGGTAGAGAAGAGGTGGCGATGAAAGCGTTGAACCTCGGTGCTGACGGTTACATCCAAAAAGGCGGCGATGTAAAGTCCCAATACACACTTCTAGCCAATACGATCAAACAGATCGTGGAGAAAAAGACCGCTGAACGGGAATTGATCAAATCCGAAAGGGAGAAATCGATAATCTTAGATTCATTATCCGAACACGTTATCCACCTGAACCCGGATCTGAGGATAATCTGGAGTAATAAAGAAGCTAACAGCTATATCGATAAAAGGGTTGGAGATGTAGTCGGTGAGCGATGTCACGAAGTGTGGTTCGATCAGGACGTGCCCTGTAAGGGATGTCCGGTGCTCAAAACCATTGAAACAAAAAAGAGAAATGAACGAATAATAGGAACGGAAGAAGAATTGTGGTACATCCGAGGAGAACCGATACTGGATAACGATGGGGATCTGATAGGAGTGCTTGAGGTCAGGAGTGACATTACAGAGAAGGATAAGATTAGAAAAAAACTTGAGGAGAGTGAAGCCAAGTTTAAAAAGCTCGTTGAAACCGCCCCTACCGCCATATTCATAGTCCATGACGATAGGATCGTGTACGTCAACAACGCAACGGAGAAGATAACCGGTTATGATAGTGGTGAATTAATAGATAACGAATTTTCCGATCTAATGATATCAGAGCAGAGGGATATAGTCAAAAACAGGATAATGGATGTACAAGAAGGTAAAAAGGTCCCGAAGAGATATGAAATTAACATCAAACACCGGGATGGAAGCAATTTGTGGCTGCATATAAGCTCCGATAAGATCCAGTTCGAGAAAAAAGACTGTACATTGATCGTCGCTATCGATATCTCTGAGATCAAGTCCATGGAGAAGGCACTAGTGGATGATAACTTCGAACGGAAATGAATTTAAACATTCACCTGAACTTTCTTCTTTTTTTGATGGGGTACACGTTGAGCCCCAACCATACCAAAAAGAGTATGAATATTAAGGTCAAGAACGGAAACAAGGTGGATATATCCACAACGGTGCCTATCTCGATATTGAGATCATAGGATTCCGAAGGTTCTATACTATCTTCTATGTAATATCTTCCTAGATTATCTTTTTTAGGCGTCAGTGTGTCCTCTCCAGCTTTCGCACTCATCAACCGCAGCCCTTCAGGTATCTTGATGGTGTAATTCAAAGGCCAATTTTCGAAACCGTTTATGGGCATTTTTATATTCTCGGAAAAAGTGTATCTGGTTTTTAATGAAGAAGGTTTGTCGTACTCCGATAACGTATACTCGAAGGAAGAATTGTGTTGTAATCTGATCGGTGAGTTAGAAGTCATATCACCGATCTTATAGCCCTCGTCCAATCCCATGAGTTCAAGTTCTCCATCGACAACGGTATCGGAAAAATCGGATATCCGTTTATTTATCTCTTCTTCGATCTCCCTTCTAAAATCATCGATTAAGCCGTCCAATCCGTTCTGGTAAAGTAAGCGGATGAAATCGGAGTTTATATAGTCGATGTTGAATTCTACGGGAAGGGAGTAATTCAGCGTTTCGGGTAAAGGTATGTGAAAAAGTTCGGCCGTTAGATTTTCATTTATCTTGAGATACTCCCGGTCCTTCGTTCTATCCAGTTCAAAGATATCCACGAGTAAGTTCACTTCCATATCGCGGCCTGTTATACGTACTGGATCTTTGTGTTTGATAGAAAGGGTTTCGGTTTCCCGTATCGCAGTGGAACCTCCTGTATTGTTAAAAGTCCAAGCTACGGTGTTCAGCGGGCCCGAGGGCTGCCCGGCCTCCGTTTCCTCTACATCGAAGTATAGATCACCAGGAACTTCGAATTCATACATCGCTTTGTGACCCGCTTCACACAGAAAAGTTACTCTCTGTGACAGCTCACCCCCGATCTTCAAGAAGCCGTAAGACATCTCGGTCAGATCCACTTTATCTGGTAGGCCGAAATACAACGGTTTTAATTCGATATCGATATCGGCTATAACTACCAGAGGACCAGGGCTTGTGGATAAACTACCTCTGTCTACATGTATATCACTGTTTATGGTGGATTTTTCAGTACCATCTATGAGGTCGTAGGTGTTCTCCAACATGACATCAGTCCGTGATTCAGCCTCCGTTTCGAGTAAATCCATCACCATCTCTTCATCTTCCTGAGCTAGTGCTTTCAGTTCATCTAGAGATAATAATTCACCATTTACATGATAAGAATATATCCTGTAGATAGAGAATATGGAAAAGATCGAGGTGTTCTTGTAACTGATGCTGTACTCTTCCTCTATATGTTCGTATCCGTTGGCTCTCGTTCCGTATCGTGTCTGTGCAGATACGCTCGATGAAAAGCCGGAGATCAATATGAACCCGAACAGTAAAACCGCTAAAAACGGCAGTAAACATCGGTAGTAGAAATCCTCCTTTTTCGGCCTCTTCTTTTTTATCTTCTTCCTTCTGATCACCTTCTTTTTCTTCGGCCGCTTTTTGATCTTTTTCTTCGGTTTGATTTTATGTTTCTTTAGCTGAGCCATAGCCTTGATGGTGTTAACGATCAGATCTGGATTTTTTATACCGTGCAGCATACAGTAGGGCTGACGTTTCCTCTTCTTACCGTCCGAGAAAAATGCAACCACGTTTCCGTAACCGAATTGATCCGCCAAGAAATCGTGTTCAACGGCTATCTTATCTAGTTTGTCAAGCGTATAAAATTTAGACTTATCCAGCTTGTTCGTATTCAACTTGATTATCCTCTCGTTCGTTATTATGTACCTCATGCCCGCATCTTTGTAAAGAAGAGCTGAAGTTGCTATACCGTAAACAACCAGAGCAATACTGAAAGCCCTAGATACGACGACCAGAAGATAACCCCAATCGAGAAAATTGAATTGTGGTACCATAAATGCTATAGACGCTAACACGAACGTGATGCCAGAGGCTTTGAGAGGGGACGATTCGAGCTCGAAAAAATCTCCAAGCCGCATTAATATACCTCCCAATAAAAGAGAGATCACCAGGAACAGAAAAGCCGGCAGTGAGAACGGAAGTCCCATGAAGCTTTCCCAGAATTGACGTGGGTAAGTTGTATGAGTGTAATCCCTTAGATACAGCATGAAAGAGATGGATATGCCTATGATGAGAAGAGCGAGCCATGTATGCTCTAAAAATTCTCTCCATCCATCCGGTTCGAACAGATGCTTGCTGAATAGATGGATCACAGCGCTGATAAACACCAAGGGTAGAAGGATGGAAGCCAGGTTCGTAAAGCTCTCAGTTAATATCTCACCAGATGAGATCATCAGGATGAACACACCAGTAGATACGGACAGCATGGCTGCGATGGTGATCTTCACGTAGAACACCGGATGTGGTGAGGTATCTGCGGTGGTGGTCTCCCAAGGCTTGAAATTCACCCTGAGATCCACCTTCTGCCCTATCTCAGTAGGTTTACCGATCATATTGTCTAGTGCCTTTTTTTCCTCGATAAAGATCTTGTTGACCGTGGCACCGATTATCACAAGCGGTACCATGAAGATACCGATCACCATCAGATAATTGAGGAGTCCTGGATTTGCGATGATACCATAAATCGTTAGAAGATTGATAATAGCGATACTAACCGAAACTATAACGATAATAGATACGAGTATCCTAGTTCCTACGGGTATATCTTTTCTCGTCAATTTTCCATCATTCCATATCTTTAAACC